>DALYHR010000007.1:0-5191 GCA_031970775.1 Burkholderiaceae bacterium
CATCAGCCCAGCCGATGCGGACCATGAACTCGCCGAAGCTGTGGTCGGAGTCGATCGGGATCAGCGTGCCGTCCAGATCGAATAGACACAGACGTCGCGGCAAGGTCAACGCAGCGGCCGGGTGCGTGGCTGAATGCGTCATGCGCCCACCTCCTCAGCCAGCATCTGGCGCAGCAGCGGCACAGTCACGCTGCGCTGCGCGGCCAGCGCATAGCGGTCGAGTCGGTCGAGCACGGCCATCAGGTGGCCCAGATCACGCGCAAGGCGTCGAAGCAAAAAATCCATCACGTCATCAGAAAGAAACATTCCGCGCCGGTCGGCTTCGCAGCGCAGCAGCCGGCGCACATCGTCCTCGCCCGGCGGCGAGAGGCGGAAAACCAGTCCCCAGCCGAGCCGGGAGCGCAGATCATCGCGGATTGGCAGATCGACCGGTGGCAAGGCCCCTGCCGCCAGTACCGGCACCCCACGCGCCATCGCCTCGACAAACAGCACAAAGGCGGCATGCTGCCGTCCTGCATCGAAGCGATCGCAGTCGTCCAGCACCAGCAGCCCCACCTCGCCGGGTTCTCCGGGTTGCCAGGACTGCCAGGGTTGCCAAGGCAGCGGACTGCGCAGATCGAAGCCGGCAACCCGCACCCCGTTGGCCTGAGCCTCAGCCTGTGCTGCCTGCAGCAGATGGGTTTTGCCCGAGCCGGTCGGCCCCCACAGGTAGACCGGTTGCTGCGCGCAAGGTTGCAGCAGCACCTCGCGCAGATGCGGCCACTCGGGGTTGTGCGCGGCTGCGAAGGTATCGAGGCGCCACGACCGGTCCGGCTCGAAATCGAGCGGCACCTGCCTCATCACCCCGGCGACCGCCCCTGTCATGGCTGCTTCCTCGCGGCTCAGACCCATCGTCACCCCGGTCAGCCCCGATACAGGCTGCTGCGGTGATACACCTCTCGCAGGCGCCGCAGCGACACCAGCAACATTGCGCCGGCCGGCAGAGCGACCAGCACCCCGACCAGGCCGAACAGATGCCCGAAAGCCAGCAGCAGGAAGATCACGGCCAGCGGGTGCAAACCGATGCGCTCACCCACCCAATACGGCGTCAGCACGAACCCCTCCAGCACCTGTCCGGCACCGTAGATCAGCAGCACCGCTGCCACCCCGTAGGTGCCGGAAAATTGCAGCGCCCCGGCCAGCAGAGCCAGTGCACAGGCCACCCCGAACCCCAGGTAAGGCACCAGTAGCGATACGCCGCTGAGTACGCCCAACGGCAGCGCCAACTCAAAGCCCGCCAGCAGCAGCGCAACGGTGTAGTAAGCCGACAGCGCCGCGATGACCCGAAGTTGCCCGCGCAGGTAATGGCGCAGCACCTCGTCGCATTCACGCAAGTAATCGGTCACGGCCCCATGCCAGCGTGAGGGCACCAGCGCCCGCAGACGGGGCCGCAGCCCGGTGCCGTCGAGCAGCATGTAGTACAGCACCACCGGTACCAGCACGGCATTGCCGACCAGCGCCAGCACAAAGCTGCCCCCGATCCGCATCGACCCCAGCACGGTGTTCAGCAACTCTTCGATATTGGCGTTGAGATGCTTGACGACGAAGGCCCGAATGCTCTCGACATCCAGGCTCACCGTCACCCCCAGGCTGGCCAGCCAGGGCAGTAGTTCGGTATTGATGCGCTGTGCCAGCACCGGAATCTGTTCACGCAGCAAGGGCAACTGCCGGGACAGCACCGGCACGATCAGCAACACCACCCCGGCCATCAGCCCGAGCGCAACGATCTCGACGCCCAGCGCCGCCAAAGGCCGTGGAACGCGCCGCGCCACCAGGCTCACCACCGCCGGTCGCAGCACGTAGGCCAGACAGGCCGCGATCATGAACGGTGACAGCACCGGCAGGATCAGCCAGATCAGCCCTGACAGGACGGCCGCCACCCCACCCCACAACAGCAGGGTCCGGGGATGCGTCGGCAACGGCAGGGGTCGGTCGGACTCGGTCATCTCGGCGCCAGGGCTGCGGAACTCAGGAGCTGTGCGGAGTCCGCGGATCGCGGTCGCGCAGCATGCGCAGGCGATCACGCACCCCGGCGCAGTCCGGGGCAGACGGACGCTGGCGCAGGTACTGACTGAGATCATCAATCGCGGCCGGAATCCGTCCGAGCCGCGCCAGCGTCAACCCGCGGTCGCGTCGCCGCTCCCACTCCTGGGGCAACAAAATCACCAGCCGATCCTGGACGGCAAGCAGCCGGGCCCAGTCCTGGGTCTGGCGATAAAGGCTTTCCAGGTGCCGTAGCAAGTGGGCGATCATTTCGCGCGGTTGAGCCGCCCGCAGCGCGTCGCCCAGGCCCGAACCGATCGGGACCAGCCCCCGCTGACGTGCCAGATCAAAACGTTCCTGCAGCGTCTCGCGCGACAGCGACACACCGGTAGAAGGATCAAGGATCGCGTCGCCCAGCGGCAGACGCAACTTGATCAGACAGGCGCCGGGGAACAGCACCCCGTCAGCGATCAGTCCGAGCTGACTGGCCAGCTCAAGGTAGATCACCGTCAGCGTGATCGACAGGCCGTGGCGGCTGATCAGCGCCTCGTGGATGAAGCAACCATCGGGGGTGCGCTCGTCCTCGTCGCAACTGCCGAAACCCAGATCCTCATAGAAGGCGTGATTGAGCATCCGCACCTTGTGGACCGGGCTGGCATCGGCCGGCAGGCGCTGGCGCAACTGCATCGCCAATCCATCCAGCTCGTTGAGCACGGACTGCACATCCAACTCGGGGCATTCGTCCTGCGCCAGCGAGACGGCCACCTCGGTCAGGGCGAGGCCCTCGTCCTCCGCCACCAGCGCGGCGAAGTAATCGGTCGGAGTCAGCACGGTCCAGCTCATGGCGGCAGTGTAGGGGCAGTGCGAAACGGTTGGCGCACCATCGCAAACCCGATCAGGAGGCGCGTCCCCGCCGCATCAGTTCACGCAGCGGCACACGCAGGGCGACCAACACGGCAAAGTACATCAAGGCCGCGCCTCCCAGACATAGGGTCAACACCCCGACGCGGGGCATCGACGCCATCCCCAGCCAATCCATCGAGCGGGCAGCCCAGGCCATGAATAGCCCCATCGCCGCCGCGGCAGCACCAACCCTCAGCAGATAGCCGGGCCAGCCTGGACGGGGCTCAAAGGCCCCGCTGCGTCGCAGACCGCTCAACAGCCAGCCGGCGTTGACCAGCGCCGCCAGCCCGATCGACAGCGCCAGGCCGGCATGACCCAGCCAGGGCACAAACATCAGATTGAACAGTTGCGTCAGCACCAGGACCGCGATGGCGATGCGCACCGGGGTGCGGATGTCCTGCCGCGCATAGAAGCCTGGTGCCAGCACCTTGATGGCGATCAGCCCGATCAGGCCGACGCCATAGCCACGCAGGGCCAACACGGTCTGCGCCACATCGCGAGCGTTGAATCGACCGTAGTGATAGAGCACGGCCACCAGCGGCTCGGGAAAGACAAGCAAGGCCACCGCACAGGGCAGCGCCAGCAGCGCCACCAGCCGCAGCCCCCAGTCGAGCATCGCTGAGTAGCGCTGCGTCTCCCCGGCCGCCTGTGCGGCCGAGAGCTGTGGCAGCAACACCACACCGAGCGCCACCCCCAGCAATGCCGTCGGGAACTCCATCAGCCGATCGGCGTAGGTCAGCCACGACACCGACCCGGCCTGCAGATGCGAACCGATCTGCGTATTGATCAGCAGCGACAGCTGCGCCACCGAGACCCCGAGCAGCGCCGGCGCCATCTGGCGCAGGATGCGATGCACTCCTTCGTGCTGCCAGGCTTTCCGGAATCCGCCCACCGAAAACCCCGGACGCGGTAGCACGCCCAACCGAGCCAGCGCCGGAATCTGCACCGCCAGCTGCACCACACCCCCGACCATCACGCCAACCGCCAGCGCATAGATCGGCGCGATGCCCTGCTGTGCCAGCCGCGGGGCCAGCGCCCATGCGGCCAGGATCACGCACAGATTCAGAATCACCGGCGTGGCAGCCGGCACGGCAAAACGCTTCCAGGTGTTGAGAATGCCGGCCGACAGCGCCACCAGCGACATGCAGCCGATGTACGGAAACATCCAGCGCGTCATCACGACGGCGGCATCAAAACCTGTCTCATCCAGCCCTGCGGCCATCAACCAGACCAGCACCGGTGCCCCCGCCACACCCAGCACGCTCACGGCCAACAGGATCCAGATCAGCACAGTGGCCACGGCATCGATCAGGCTGTGCGTGGCGGCATCGCCGTCCCGGGTGCGCGACGCCGCCAGGATCGGCACGAAGGCCTGCGAGAAGGCCCCTTCAGCAAATAGACGACGCAGCAGGTTGGGAATGCGGAAGGCCACCTGGAAGGCATCGGTCCAGGCACTGGCCCCGAAAGCAGCCGCAACCATCTGCTCACGCACCAGCCCGGTGATGCGGGACACCAGGGTCAGCAAGGAAACCGTCGAGGCGGCGCGCAGCAGATTCATCGGGGGAAATCCGGGATCAGGTTGAGACGGCCCAAGAGGAAAATCCAGACTCAGGCATCAGGGGTTGACATTATCCGTTCGGAGCCGTGATATACTTGAAAGCTTTCCACCATCCGGACACTGAATACCCATGGCAACCGCAAAAGCCAAGAAAAAGACGGTCCGCATTGCGTCGGGCCGCAAGCGTGCGCGTCAAGACGTCAAGCTGAACGCTCACAACACCTCGCTGCGCTCGAAGTTCCGTACCGCCATCAAGTCGGTCCTGAAGGCTGTTGCCGCTGGCGACAAGGCCAAGGCAGGCGACACGTTCAAGGCTGCTCAGAGCGTGATCGACTCGATCGCCGACAAGGGCATCTTCCACAAGAACAAGGCTGCTCGCATGAAGAGCCGCCTGTCGGCCAAGGTCAAGGCCCTGGCTGCTCCGGCTGCCGCCTAAGATTACGGCGTTCCGGATGGCACCGAAAGGCCCGCTTTGGCGGGCCTTTTTCATGGTCGCATCCGACCGGGAGCTACCCTGACGGGGCCCCCCATCAAAAACCGGGCAGACCCGGTTCTCTCCCGCTCTGATCCCACCCAGAATCGCAACGGTCGTCCCTAGAGCATCGGAGATCGTGCGATGACCCAGTGGCTGACCCTTTCACGGGCCGCCCATGTGCTCGGCATCAGCCGAGCCGCGTTGCAGCGGCGCATCAGCGCCGGCGAACTGCC
>DALYHR010000007.1:5291-21621 GCA_031970775.1 Burkholderiaceae bacterium
TGCTCGGCATCAGCCGAGCCGCGTTGCAGCGGCGCATCAGCGCCGGCGAACTGCCTTCCTTTGACGGCCGCGTCGCCGATACCGATCTGGCGCGCTGCTTTCCCGACCTCGACATCGACGCCCGACTCGACGACAGCGGTGCTTTCGAGCGCATCGTGCAGGTGCGCGAGCAGTCGTTCGGGCGGCGGGTGCGCGAGCGCAGTCTGCCCAGCGCCGATCTACTGGCGCAGCGCCTGTTCGTCCAGGGCCAGGAACTCGCCGAAGTGCGACGCCATCTGTCGCGCTATCACCAGCTTGTGCTCGACCTCCAGCAGCGCCTGGCCGCGCTGCCCCGTTCCGCTCACTCCACTCACCCCGACCTGGCTGCACTGGCCCGTGCCGTCGAGGACGGCCTGCACGCCGTGCTGGCCAGCCCGGTCGAAACCAATCCGGTCGCCCTGATGGATCAGATGCTTCGCAGTTTCGGTGCTCAGGTCACCTTCCGCCCCTCGGGCCACGAATGCGCCGTCGAGGGCCCGGACACCCTGCTCGAAGCCGCACTGCGCGCCGGGCTGTCACCCGCTTATGGCTGCGCCAGCGGCAACTGCGGACTGTGCAAGGCGCGGGTGATCTCTGGCGAAGTTCGGGCGGTTCGGCAGGGCGACTACCCGCTCTCAGCGGCCGAGCGCCAGCAGGGCTGCGTGCTGATGTGTACGCATGCCCCGGTCACCGACGTGACGATCGAGACCCTGGAAGCCCGTGGACCGGCCGACATCCCGACTCAGGAGCTGATTGCCAAGGTGCGGACGATCGAAACCCTCGGCGCCGACACGCTGCTGCTGCATCTGCAAACCCCGCGCAGCAGCAGGCTGCGCTTTCTGGCCGGACAGGGTGCGACGCTGAGTGTGGCCGGCACCCTGGGCAGTTTCAGCACCGACCAGCCGATCGCCAGCTGCCCCTGCGACGAGCGCAACCTGCACTTCCATATCCGCCGCAACGCCGAAGACGACTTCGCCACCCGGTTGTTCGCCGGGGCAATCAAGTCCGGCGATGCCGTGACGGTGCGCGGCCCCTGGGGCGAGTTCGTCCTCAATGCCGAGGCCATGCCGACCCGGCTGATGCTGGTGGCCGAAGGCACTGGCTTCGGCCCGATCAAGGGGCTGATCGAGCACGCGCTGGCCGCGGAAGAGACCGAGGCCTTCACGCTGATCCGGGTCGATGCGCCCGGACAGAGTTACCTGGAATCGCTGGGCCGATCCTGGGCCGCCGCGCTGGATGATTTCGACGTGCAGTCGTTTGAATCCGATGACCCGATCGCTGCCGATGTGTTGGCCGCCGTGCGCACCGCGCTGGCGCGGCGACAGCCCGACGGACTGCGGGTGGCCGGCTCGGCGCGCTTCGTCGCCGCCGTGATGACGCTGGCTGAGGCCGCCGGCGTGACGGACAGGCTCAGCCTGGAGCTGGCCTGAGCCAGCCCCGGCGCACCTCAGTTCGCGGCGCGGTCGGCCGCCGTCGTGAAGGCATCGGCCAGGAACTGTTCGGTCGGCAGGCCGCATTGCGCCACGAAATCGCGCTGGGCCGCCTCGACCATCACCGGTGCGCCGCAGGCATAGACCTGATGGGCCGACAGGTCGGGGTAATCGGCCATCACCGCCTGATGGACCAGCCCGATGCGGCCGCACCAGCCGTCTTCGGGCAATGCTTCGGACAGCACCGGCACGTAGCGCAGCTGCGGCAGCGCGGCTTGCAGGCGCTCGATCGCGGCTTGCGCATACAGATCAGCCGGACGGCGACCGCCCCAGTACAGCGCCACCGGCCGGGTCGAACCGGCGGCGATCAGTGCCTCCAGAATCGCCTGAATCGGTGCGAAGCCGGTACCCGAGGCCAGCAGCAGGATCGGTCGCGACGCGTCGTCGGCCTCGTTGCGCAGCTGGAAACTGCCGAACGGCCCTTCGAGGCGCAGGATCTCCTTGTCCTTCATGACCCCAAAGACGTGATCGGTGAACAGCCCGCCAGGCAGATGGCGGATATGTAGCTCGATGCTGACCTGCCCATCCCTGGGCGCTGTCGCCATCGAATAACTGCGACGCGCACCGTCGCGCAGCAGCACATCGATGTACTGCCCCGGGTGATAGCGGAACGACTGATGCGCCGGCAGCTGCAGCGTCAGGATGACCACATCCGTGGCCACACGCTCGATACGCATGACCCGCGCCGGCAGCTTCATCACCGGATATTGGCCGGTCGAGGGCACCTGCGGCACATGGATGGTGCAATCGGTCTGCGGCAGGGCGCAGCAGCTCAGAATGCGGCCAGCGGCCTCTTCTTCGGGGCTGAGCGCCTTGGCCTGATGCGCACCGTGAATCACCCGACCCTCCTTCAGCTCGGCCTTGCACGATCCGCAGGCGCCATCCTTGCAGCCGTAGGGCAAGCCCAACCCTTGGCGAATCGCCGCACCGAGCATCGTTTCGTCGTGCGCCACCTCGAACGTGCGTCCCGAGGGCTGTACCGTCACGGTGAATGTCATCGCTATCGTCCTTCGTCCTAACCTTTGTCCTAGCCTGTCCATGCTTGACGCTCTGCGCCCGAACCCTGAGTCCGCCCGACGCCGGGCCCGGATTGTGCCTTCCCGCTGCCCCGCAGCCGCTCGCCCACGCCTGCTGCGCCAGCCCCGACTGCTGATCGTCGGCTGCGGCGATGTCGGTCTGCGAGCCGCTGCATTGCTGCGAGACCGCTGCCGGCTGCGCGCGCTGAGCTCATCGCCGCAACGCTTCGAACTGCTGCGCCAGCAGGGGCTGACCCCGATCGCCGGCAATCTCGACCAGCGCACCAGCCTGCGTCGGCTGCGCGCGCTGGCGCCCTGGGTGCTGCATCTGGCCCCGCCACCGACTCAGGGCGAGCGCGACCCGCGCACCGCGCGGTTGCTGCCGGCGCTGGGCGCAGGGCTGAGCCGGCTGGTCTATGCCAGCACCACCGGGGTCTACGGCGACGCAGGCGGAGCGCGCTTCGACGAGACCCGCCCGGTCCACCCGACCACGCCGCGCGCCACCCGGCGGGTCGATGCCGAACATCGAGTTCGGGCGCAGGGCCGACCGGGCCGGCACCGACTGAGCGCACCGACCTGTGCGCTGCTGCGCATTCCCGGCATCTATGCACTCGACCGCGAGGGCGGTGATCCGCGCGAGCGGGTACGGCGCGGCTCACCGGTGCTGTGCGAGGCCGAGGACGTCTACACCAACCACATCCACGCCGACGATCTGGCCCGGGCTGTGGTGGCGGCCCTGTGGCGCGGCCGACCGCAGCGGGTCTATCACGTCAACGACGCCACCGAGTTGAAGATGGGCGACTACTTCGACCGCATTGCCGACCTGTGCGACCTGCCACGACCGCCGCGGCTGGACCGGGCCGGCATCGCTGCCACGGTCGGGCCGATGACGCTGAGCTTCATGAGCGAATCGCGCCGGCTGATCGCCGAGCGCCTGCGGCGCGAACTGCGGCTGTCGCTGCTCTACCCGACCCTCGAGGCCGGACTTGGCGGCAACCCGGTCAGATCAGATCGTGCGGATCGTCGAAATGCGCTTCGACATCCATCGGCAGTAGCTGAATCGTCGCCCGCAGGCCCGGAACCGCACTCATAAGCGCCTGCTCGACCGAGGTGCGCACCGCTGCGGCCCGACCGAGCGTCCAGGCTGCAGGCATGTGCATGTGCAGATCGACAAAGCAGCGATGCCCGGCGCGGCGCGTGGTGAGGTGATCGAAGCGGATCGAGGTGTGGCGGAAGCTCTCAAGCACCGCATCGATCTCGCGCTGCGTTTCAGGCTCGACCGCCTGATCCATCAGCCCGGAGGCGGAACGCGCCACCAGCGAGACGCCTTCTCGCACGATGTTCAGCGCCACGCCGATCGCGATCAGCGGGTCGAGCCAGATCCAGCCGGTCAGCTGCACCGCGATCAGCCCGCCGACGACGCCGACCGAAGTCCAGACGTCGGTCATCAGATGACGGGCATCGGCTTCGAGCGCCATTGAGCGGTGCTCACGCGCCTTGCGCAGCATCGCCCAGGCCAGACCGCCATTGAGCGCAGTGCTCAGGCCCGACAGCGCCATGCCCCAGCCGAGATCCTCCATCGGTTGCGGCGTGATGAAGCGCTGCACCGCCGCCCAGATGATCGCCAGCGCAGCGATCAGAATCAGAATGCCCTCAAAACCGCTGGAGAAGTACTCGGCCTTGAAGTGACCGTAAGGGTGGTTCTCGTCAGCCGGCTGTGCGGCCAGGGTCACCATCACCAGCGCAAAAGTGGCCCCAGCAAGGTTAACGCCAGACTCCAGCGCATCCGACAGCAGACCGACCGATCCGGTCAGCCACCAGGCCCCAGTCTTGAGCAGGATGGTGGCGACCGCGACCGCAACCGAAATCTTCAGGTAGGAGCTGACTTGCATGTGTGGCAATCAGCCCAGCGTGACGCGCGCGAACTTGCGCTTGCCGACCTGCACGACGAAGGTGCCAGCCTCGACCTTGAGGCCCTTGTCGCTGACCACCGTACCGTCGATGCGCACGCCGCCCTGCTCGACCATGCGCAGCCCTTCGCTCGACGAAGCGACCAGATTAGCCTGCTTGAGCAGCGCGCCGATGCCCAGCGGCGCACCCGCCAGAGCCACCTCCGGAATCTCGTCGGGAATGCCACCCTTGGCGCGGTTGTTGAAGTCCTGCTCGGCTGCGTCGGCCGCCGCAACACCGTGGAAGCGCGCCGTGATCTCCTTGGCCAGCAACACCTTGGCGTCCTTCGGGTTGCGACCGGCTTCGACCTCGGCCTTGAGCGCCGCGATCTCGGCCTCGCTGCGGAAGCTCAGCAGCGTGTACCAGTTCCACATCAGCACATCGCTGATCGACAGCACCTTGGCGAACATGTCGCGCGCCGGCTCGCTGATGCCGATGTAGTTGTTCTTGCTCTTGGACATCTTCTCGACGCCGTCGAGGCCGACCAGCAGCGGCATGGTCAGGATGCACTGCGGCTCCTGACCGTATTCGGCTTGCAGATGGCGACCCATCAAGAGGTTGAACTTCTGGTCGGTGCCGCCGAGTTCCAGATCGCTCTTCAAGGCCACCGAGTCATAGCCCTGCATCAGCGGGTAGAGGAACTCGTGCACCGCGATCGAGGTGCCGGCGTGGAAGCGGTCGTGGAAGTCGTTGCGCTCCATCATGCGCGCCACGGTGTAGCGGCTGGCGAGCTGGATCATGCCGCGCGCGCCCAGCGGGTCGCACCATTCGCTGTTGTAGCGAATCTCGGTTTTCTCGGGGTCGAGCACCAGGCTGGCTTGGCGGTAGTAGGTCTCGGCGTTGAGCTTGATCTGCTCGGGCGTCAGCGGCGGGCGCGTGGTGTTGCGGCCGGACGGGTCGCCGATCATCGAGGTGAAGTCCCCGATCAGGAAGATCACGGTGTGGCCGAGATCCTGCAACTGGCGCAATTTGTTCAGCACCACGGTGTGGCCGAGGTGGATGTCGGGCGCTGTCGGATCGAGACCGAGCTTGATGCGCAGCGGCACGCCGCTGGCTTCGGATCGCTGCAACTTGCGCACCCAATCGCCCTCGGGCAGCAGCTCATCGCAGCCCCGGCGGGTCACGGCCAAGGCAGCACGGACGGCTTCGGACAGTGCAGGCGCCGGAGAGTCAGGAGTCGGGTTCGCGGTCTCGAAGGTCATGGTGGCGGTAGGCGGCAGTAGGCGGCAGCGGGGGACGTTTCGCTCGGGAGGGCAGGGTCGGACCTCGTTTTGGCGGTTTCGCTTCATCGCTATACTGCGCCGGCCGCGAGGTGGCCCGGGATTCTAGAGCCTCGCTTCGGCCTCACCCCTCCCCGCTGGCGCCTCGGGCAGCTCCGGCCTGACGCGGACCATCCCTGCGGTGCCCGCCCCACAGTCTGAGCGAGTGTCCGGTGATGTCCCTATCCCTTCCTGACCTGTCCACCCTGAGCCGCTGGCTGGCCGACCACAGCCGCCGGGAAGCCACGCCGCTGAGCACGGTGCTGGTGATCGGTGCTGCCACCTTCGGCATGACGGCCTTCGGGGTGTCGCCTCTGACGGTCACCGAACCGCCTCCTGTCGCCCCGCGGCAGATCGTCGAAACCCTAGCCACCCGGCCGGACTGGCAACAGCAGGTCCAGACCCAGCAGGACTGGCCCCTCGCCCTGCATCAAAGCACCCTGCTGCGCCGAGGCGACACCGCCGACACGCTGCTGGGCCGACTGGGGGTGCCGGATGTCGAAGCGGCCGCGGCCCTGAGGCAGTCGCCGGTGATGCGCTCCGCTCTGAGCGGTCAACCGGGCCAGATCGTTCGGGCCTCATTCAGCCGCCGCGGCGCGCTGGATACGCATCTGATCACACTGGAAATCCTCGGCCCGGCCCAGCAGCCTGAGCAACGCCTCAGCCACTACACGCTGACCGAGTTGCAACGCGTTGGCACCGGCGATCAGGGCGCCGGCCGGTTCGAAGCCCGCACCAGCCAGCGCCCGCTGCAGGCTCGTCAGCAGGCCCTGCACGCCCGCATCGAGTCCGATCTGTTCGAAGCGATCGATCAGGCCGGCTGGCCGGAGGATGTCGCCCTGCAACTAGCCGATATCTTCGGCAGTGAACTGGATTTCCGCCGCGAACTCGAGCCCGGTGACACCCTGTCTGCCATCTGCGAAACCCCGGTGCTCGACGGCGAAACGCCGCCCTGGATCGAATCGGCGCCCTGCCATGTCACGGCCGCCCGCGTCTCGCACGGCACGCTCACACGTGAGGCCTTCTGGTATCAGGAGCCCGGTCAGCGCGGGCGCTACTACTCGGCCGACGGCCATAGTCCGGTGCGGCAATTCCTGGCCTCACCGATGGCGCTTTCCCGCGTCACCTCGGGGTTCGAGCGGCGCATTCACCCGATCCTGAAGCAGTGGCGCGCCCACCTCGGCGTCGATTACGGCGCACCGCGTGGCACACCGGTACGCAGCGTCGGCGATGGTCAGGTCGCCTGGGCGGGCTGGAAACCGGGCTACGGCCAGATCGTGCTGATCGACCACGGTCAGGGCCGCGAAACGGTCTACGCCCACCTCAGCCGCACCGAGGTGCGCACCGGTCAGGCCATCACTCAGGGTCAGCGACTCGGCGCCGTCGGCATGACCGGCTGGGCCACCGGGCCACATCTGCATTTCGAGTTCCGCATCGAGGGCCATCAGATCGACCCGGCTCACGCCGCCCGTCAATCGGCTGCCTACGCTCTGCCCGCGGCAGCTCGCAGCCGCTTCGTCGCGGCCACGACCCCGATGCGTGAGCAACTGGCCAGCCTGAATCAGCAGGATCAGGCTCATCTGGCCAGCGTCTGGCCACGCGCCACGACGATCCAGCCCTGACTCAGGGGACGGTGTCTGGCGGCTCCGGGCCTGGGGGGCGCGCTATGCTGAAGCGATGAGCAAGAAACGCCCCGTCCCACCCTCGCGCCACGCCCCGGCAATCAGCCTCTCACCCCCCAGCGCCCCCCCCGAACCCTCGCTGTGGATCGGCCTGATGTCCGGCACTTCGATGGATGGCATCGACGGGGTGATCTGCGAGTTCGGATCCGGAGCAGCTCCAAACTCCTGGGGCGGGGTACGCGCCCATGCGCATCACCCGCTGGCGCCGTCGTTGCGTGCCGAACTGATGGCCCTGCAACACCCCGGTCCGGACGAACTGCATCGCTCGGCTTTGGCCGCCAACGCTTTGGCAAGGGCCTATGCCGCCGTCGTGCACGACCTTCTGCACCGCACCGGGCTGCCGGCAACCTGTATCCGTGCCATCGGTGCCCATGGTCAGACCCTTCGCCACCAGCCGGGACTGCACGACGGCGTGGGCTACACCCTGCAGATCCTGCAACCGGCCCTGCTGGCCGAGTTGACTGGCATCGACGTGATCAGCGATCTACGCAGCCGCGATATCGCCGCCGGCGGACAGGGCGCACCGTTGGTTCCGCCCTTTCATCGTGCGGTCTTTGGGCAGGCCGATCACAGCGTGGCCGTGGTCAATATCGGCGGCATCAGCAACCTGACGCTGATCGGCCCCACCGCAGCACCGCGATCCCTGCTGATGGGCTTTGACTGCGGTCCGGGCAATGCGCTGCTCGATTTCTGGTGTCAGCAGCATTTCGGCCAACCCTTCGACCGGGATGGGGCCTGGGCAGCGCGGGGTCGAGTGGATACCACCTGGCTCAACCGCCTGCTGCAGGAACCTTATTTCGCCCTGCCACCGCCCAAGAGCACCGGACGGGATCTGTTCAATCCGGAATGGCTAAAGGCTTTGATGCCCCCCACAGCCGGCATGCGACCCGAGGACGGGCTGGCGACGCTGACTGAATTGACGGCACGCAGCGTCTGCAGTGACGTATTGCGACACGACCCTGCCGGGGCTGACTTGCTGGTGTGCGGAGGTGGGGCGTTCAACCGGCATCTGCTTCAGCGGCTCAGTGCGCTGCTGCCGGGCCGTAGCGTGCGCAGCACGGCCGCTGCCGGTATGCCACCCGATCAGGTCGAGGCGGCAGCCTTTGCTTGGCTGGCCCGGCAGCGCTGCCACGGTGAGCCCGGGGCGCTGCCGGAGGTCACCGGCTCAAGACATCCCGTGGTGGCGGGAGTCTGGACGGCGCATTGAGCGCTCAGACCGAGAAGCTCGACCCACAACCACAGGTGGTGGTGGCGTTCGGGTTCTTGATGACAAACTGCGAGCCGCTCAGATCTTCCTTGTAGTCAATCTCGGCACCCACCAGATACTGCAGACTCATCGCATCGATGAGCAGAGTTACGCCGTTCTTGTTCATCGCCGTATCGTCATCGTTGACGATCTCGTCGAAGGTGAAGCCGTACTGGAAGCCCGAGCAGCCGCCACCTTGCACGAAGACACGCAGCTTCAGGTCCGGATTGCCTTCCTCGGCCACCAGATCAGCTACCTTGGCGGCAGCGGCGTCGGTGAACATCAGCGGGGCAGCCATGTCGGTCGAAGCGGTCAGGGTTTGTTCAACAGCAGCGTTCATTTGGAATCCTTTCAACGCCCGGCCATCAGGGCATTTTTCTCCTCGTCGGACATGCGATTGAGGGCGCCTTCGATGACGGCGCCCTGGTGCATCTCCAGGGCCACATACCGCACATCACCCACGATATGAGCACGTGACTGCAGTTCAAGCATGTGCGTTGAAAACACCGGTCCGGACACGGAGCCGTTGATGATTACATGAGATGCCTTGACCGTGCCGGTGACCCTGGCTTTCTCGCTGATAAACAGCATATTGGTCGCCGCACCGGTCGCGATGATGTCCCCCAGGACTTCGCCATCCACACGAAGGCCGTCACTGAATCGCAACGTCCCTTCGAACAAGGCGCCTTCACCCACCAGACTGCGGATCGCGGGCTGCTTCTTCTGACCGAACATGTCGGTTTCTCCTGGCAAACGGGGACCACACCGGAGGCCTGCGCGGCCGGTGTCCAACCACCGGTCAGGCCTTTCGACTTCGCACCGACGCGATGGGAACTACTTGCCGGTGCCGAGCCGCGGAGTGTACGACTTCGGCCGCAGGGCGCCGCCTAGCGAGCGGGCTTCTGGACTGGTTTGTTGTTGCCCTGAGCGCTCGGTCGACGATTGCCGGGCAGCATCTTCTCGTAGAACTTCAGGTCACGGGTCAGGACAAGGTTCTGCTCTTCGAGGGCTCGAACCTGGGCCGCCAGTTTGTCCTGGGTCGCCTTTTCAGTCTTGAGCAGACTGTCGGCCGTATTGGCCACGGATTGCGCCGCATCGCGCTCACCCCGCAGCTTGAGAAGTTCCTCGCGCATTCGGGCGATTTCCTCGCGGGCGCCGGTTTCGACCCCGGAGAGTTCCTTGCCGATCTCGAAGGCCCACAACGCCAGGGCGGCCGAGAATCCCAGCACCAGGGCGGAGAGCGCCCAGCGCATCGGCCACGGCGTATGCGTCCGTACCGAGAAACGGGACGAATTGGCTGACAGACGACGACGCAAGACTTTCCAACGCATGACGGACCTCGAACACCGATGGAGCCGACGATACACGAAGGGCTGCCCATGGGCAGCCCTTCGTTGTGGAAGCTTGCACGGGATCGGCCTGCTTGTGAGGCCATCCCGAACCCCCTTTCCAAGGGGGCCGACAGATCAGCGCTTGCTGAACTGCTTGCGACGGCGAGCGCCGTGCAGACCGACCTTCTTACGCTCGACTTCACGCGCATCACGCGTGACGAAGCCGGCGCGGCTCAGTTCGGGCTTCAGGGTCGCGTCGTAGTCGATCAGCGCACGGGTCACGCCATGGCGCACAGCGCCGGCTTGACCCGACTCACCGCCACCGCAGACGTTGACCTGGATGTCAAACTGCTCGGCCGTGTTCGTCAGCAGCAGCGGCTGCTTGACGATCATGATCGAGGTCTGACGGCCAAAGTAGGCGTCCAGAGTCTTACCGTTGACGGTGATCTGGCCAGTGCCCTTCTTGATGAACACGCGAGCCACTGACGACTTGCGGCGGCCAGTGCCGTAATTCCATTCTCCGATCATCGCCGCTCCTTAGATAACCAGCGTCTTGGGCTGCTGAGCGGTGTGCGGGTGCGTGGCACCTGCATAGACCTTCAGCTTCTTGATCATCGCGTAGCCCAGGGGGCCCTTGGGCAGCATGCCCTTGACGGCCTTTTGCAGGGCGCGACCAGGGTGCTTGGCCTGCATATCCTTGAACTTGGTGGCGTAGATGCCGCCCGGGAAACCCGAGTGACGGTAGTACACCTTCTCTTCGTTCTTGGTGCCGGTCACGCGGATCTTGTCGGCGTTGACGATGACGATGAAATCACCGGTATCGACGTGCGGCGTGTAGATGGCCTTGTGCTTGCCACGCAAACGGAGAGCGACTTCGCTGGCCACTCGTCCGAGAACCTTATCGGCTGCGTCAATCACAAACCACTCGTGCTGCACTTCGGCGGGCTTGGCGCTGAAGGTCTTCATAGTAGAAATCGAGTTGGTTGACGGTTTCATGCAAACCGCAATCGGTGCCACTTCTGACGGGCGGCCTCTCCTGCGGTGCAGGTCCGGAAAGCGCGAAACGCTCACCCGAACCTCCTCTCCGGCGAAACCATGGCCGGAAAAGCGCGAGATTCTAGCGCATCGGCGAAACGGTGCCTTCAACCCCCTGAATCAGGACGTGCAGACCGTGCAGGAATCGGTCATCGGCCGTCTCGCCGTCACGCAGCACGAGTTGTCCCGCCTGATCGCGCAGCGGGCCGATCCAGATCGTCTGATGTCCGTCGCGCGCAGCGGCGCGCAGGCTCTGCAAGCGATCCCGCACGGCTGCTTCAACATCGACGGACTCGGCCCAACCGACGACCCCGTCGCGGATGCCCCACCAAGTCGGTTGATTCGTCCAGCTGCCATCGAGCAGATCCTGCACAGATCGCCGGTAGTAGGGCAGCCACTGCAGCGTTGCCCGGCCCACCTCAGTCCACGCGCTGGAATCTGCGCCGCTACCAGGACGACGGAACAGAATCAGTCCGTCAGGGGCCACGATCAGGCGCTGATCCGACTCAGTGCTGGGAGACCCGGATCTGCTGGATGGGGCAGCGGAGTTGTCGGTCACGACGCGGATCAGGAGAGTGCCGTCGACGCTTCTCGCGCCCAAGGCAAAGGCGTTGATGTCGCACAGTCGCTCCGGCGTGACTGACACACCGGCTGCGAGCTGAACCTCGACCCGGCCAGTGTGCGTCCCCATCCCGGCCTGCACACCTGCCAGATAGGCCGCTTCATGGCTGCGCAGATCGAAGTTGCGCAGATTGGGCAGCCGTCGATATCCGGACCGCTGCTCGAAGCGAACGCGGTCAGCCCGTGCGGCCGTCTGCGCGATCACTTCGTCCAGACCGACCGAGGTCGCGATGATCAAGCGTTGCCCCTGCGTCACCAGCTCGTCAAGCTGCCGGACCGCTGCATCGAGATCAGGAGCTTCGACTGCCGTGATCTGCACCCGCGTGCCCAGTTCTTCCTGGAGTTGCTGTGCCGCAAGCCGCTGATCCGCCTGATCAGCCCCCGCCAAGGCGATGAAGGCAATCGGCACCAGCGGCGGCGGCGGCTCGCTGCGGCGACAGCCCGCCAGAACAAGGCCCAACCCGATCAATGCCCAAAGCCACCGGACCAGAACCCGCCCAGGCGCAGGCCCTGCGGCTCGCGCCGGGACGACAAGCGGGTTGCATCGAGTCATGGCGCGCAATTATCCAGCCCCACGCCCTGTAACTTATTGCATCATCCCAGGCCCACACACAACACACATCATGCGCAACTGCATTCCCAAGACGCTGTCACTCTTCGGCCTGATCGGCAGCCTCGGCCTGGGTACCCTGCCCAGTGCCGCAATCGCTCAGCCCGACTCACCCGCCCTCCGTTCTGCCTCGGTCTACGGGGTTCTCGATGCCGCGCTGATGCATGACAGCGCCGGCGCATCCTCCTACCGGCTCGACAGTGGCCCGTTGAGCACCTCCTTCATCGGCCTGACCGCCAGCGAGGCACTGGAGACCGGCGCGCGGGTCGGCTTCACGCTCGAAGCCTTCCTGCGCAACGACACCGGCGAATCCGGGCGATGGAGCGGCGACGGCCGCTGGTCGCGCGCCGCTCATCTCGATCTGTCGGGTGGCTTTGGCACGATCCAGCTCGGCCGTACCGCCAATCTGGCATTCCTGTCAGCAGCGCGCTTCAGCAGCTTCGGCGATTCCTTCGCCTTTGCGCCAGGCGTCATCGCTGGCTGGGCCGACCCGCGCGGTACAGCGGCCAGCGTCGATGGGGATACCGGCTGGGACAACTCGCTGACCTACCTGAGCGTGCCCGACGGCAGCACCGACTTCGCCGCCCAGTACGCCACGTCTGAAGGAGCGGGCGGCCACAACGTCGGCCTGAGCCTGACCCGCACCCTTGCCAGCGCAGCCGCCAACCTGAGCTGGCAACAAGTGGGCATCGGGCTGGCCGGACAGAAGGAAAGCTCGGGTTGGCTCGGGCTGTCGAAGGACCTGGGGCGGCATCGCATGTTTCTGCGCACCGGCCGCATCGACGACCATGCCAACCACCGCAGCGTGCATCAGACCGATCTGGGGGCGAGCTTTGCGATCGATTCGGGGCGGCAGCGGCCGCGCAAGCTGCTGATCGGTCTGGGGCAGTCACAGATGGACCAGGCCAGTTCGACCTCAGTCGTCGCGGGCGATGGCAGCCGGCTGGTCACGCTGAGCCTGGGGCTCGACGAGCAACTCTCCGATCGAACCGATCTCTACGTCGCGGCTCAACACCAACGGCTGTTCCAGCCCCGGATGAGCACTTCCAGCGGCCATACCACCTACGGTGCAGGCCTGCGACTACGCTTCTGATTCGGCTCCGGCTCAACGCGCCTGCAGCGCACGGCTCCAGCGCTTGAGCGCCGCGCGCGACGAGCCCCCGGCCCGGCTGCCCCCCAGGCTGGTCGCCCGCAGGGTGCCGACAGGCACCGGCGCGACGATCAGCTTGCGATCGCCGATCGCCAGCAGGGTGCGGTCGTCGTCGGTCAGTACGAAGTTGAGCGCATAGGGGTCACAGACCACCGGCCCCTGCGTCGCCAGACAGCCCGGGTAGTCGGTCAGATCGATCGTGCCAACCACCGGATAGCTGGTCGTCAGCACCGGGGGCGTGGTCGTGTCGAAGACGTAGATACGCGGCCAGACCGTGATCGGATTCGGTTCAGCGTAAGTGCCAATGGCATTCGGGCCGAGCGCATACACGTAAGCCCGGCTGCCGTCGCCCGACAGCACCGTACGCAGCGCCGTCCAGCCAGTCGGCAGGCTCAGATCGCCGAGCTTGTTCAGGCTGAAGTCGTACAGCGCCATGCTTTCCAGCGCCCAACGGTTGCCCTGGCGATCAGACGCAATGCGGTAGAAGAAGTCGATCGGGTCGGCATCCGGAAACAGATGCAGCCCGCCATCGGCTGCCTGCGCTGCCGCCGTTCCATCACGCCAAACCAGCGGCGGCGTTGGCGAAATGCCCGAGGCCTGCGTCACCAGCATGCGGCGCCCGTCGGGCGAGACCGCACCCCAGGCGAGCCCCGGAATTCCCGACGGTGCGCCGGTGACGTTGGGACGCTGCAGCGCGGGCGACACGGCGTTCAGATCCAGACTGCCGGCGCTGCCCTGCGCCACCCAGGCCAGGTTGTCGCCGGTGATCGCCAGCGGTAGATCCAGGGCGGTGGTCAGCGGGGAGAGTTGCAGCGCCCGGTCGGACACCGTCGCCAGCGTGTCGGGGTTCAGGCTCAGCCAGCGGCCATCGGAGGTCATGGCGTAGAGCTGGGTGTGATCGCGGGACAAGCCGATCTGGCTCAGCCCGGCCAGACTGCGCGCCGTCACCACCGGCGTTGCCCCGCTGAGGTCGAAGCGCATCAGCGTGCCCATCGTCACGTTGCGCACATAGGCCACCTGACGCACGGCGTCCCAGACCAGGTTGGCCTTGGTGCCTTCGGTGATCGTTGCCGCGTACGGGCGGTCGACCGGCGTGAGCACCTGCAGCGTCAGGGTCGGGCCGCTGATGCCCAGCAGGTTGTTCAGCGTCACCGTGTGAGCGCCTGCACTCATCGTCGGCAACGTCACACCGATCAGGCCCGGGCCGATCGCGTTTAGCGCCGTCGGCGTCACGGCGCCGCCATCGATGCGCAGATCCTGCAGGGCAACCCCGCCGGCCAGGCCGTCCACCCAGACCAGCACCTCGCCGGCCTGCCCGGTCTTGAGCGCCAGCGTGTCCAGCCCGCGCAGCCGCGGCAGCTGGTTGGTCACCGTGACCGTCACATCCTGGGGCGTCAGTGCCGCCCCGGCATCGACATGAACCGTGGCAGTGCGCTGTGCGCCCCAGCCCAGATCAGACAGCGCGGCGGCATCCAGATGCCAACGCAGCGCCTGACCCGGCTGCCCACCGGCCTGATCCAGCACCAGCCAGGCGGCATTACTCGTAGCCGTCCAGTTCGCGGCCGGAACGCCGGGCGCCAGATCAACCGTCACCTGCCCTTGCAGGTCGGCCGTCGTCCCGCTGGTCTGCAGCACATGACTGGCCGTCGCCGGCACCAGCAGTCCGCGGGACACGGTCAGGCTGACCGGCACCTGGATGCTCTGGGCCACGGGCTGGCTGATCGACAGATTGACCGCCGCCGAGTAGGTGCCGCTGCTCAGCCCCTGTGCACTCGAAGCCAGCTGGAGCTGCCCGCCCTGCACCGACGCCTGCAGCCAGCCACTGCCTCCGGGACCGTAGTTGATCGAATCCAGCGATGCGGTGCTCACCCCAGATGGCAAGGACAGCGCAACAGTCGACGACGAGCCGCTGCCGCCCTCGGGCGCGACCAGATCGACCTGCAGCACCGAAGCGGCAAAGCGCGGAATCACCTGCACGGTGTAGCTGATCGGATAGGGCGACCCCGGCTGATGCGCCGTGCAGGCCAAGTCCTTGCAGGCCATCGCCGTGATCGTGCCGGTGTAGGTGCCAGCGGCCAGACCGCCATCGGGGATCACCGTAAACACCGCAGTGGATGAATTCAGCACCGTCCACTGAATCGGACTGCGCACCCCCACGCCCGACACATCGGCGCCGAGGTAGATATCCGGCGTGGTGCTCGACCCCGTGGCCGTCGCCGTGAAGGTCACTGCCCCGCTGCCGGTGGTATCCCCGGCGATCACCTGCAGCTGCAGCGCACTGGGGCTGAAGGACACCGACAGATTGCCGCCACCGCCGCCAATCCCGTTCCCACCCCCGCCACCGCAGGCGGCCAGCAGAGCCAGCAGCCCAACGCTCAGACTCCTGCTCAGTCGCTGGGGCAAAAGAGAACCGATCGGAACGAGGCGAGACAAGGTCGACATAAAGACTCCCTGAAGGGGGTGCGCATTCTAAGCAGCCGCCCTTTCAGGACCGCCCGGTGCCATTCGCACCCTCAAGTCGTCACTTCGTCGCATCCGACAGGACGAAACCGGGCGGCGGCGGCTCAATCGGGTCATCTGCTGATCGACCTTCGACGAGGCACCCCATGAACCCGACTCCCCTCACCCGCCGCGCAGCCAGCCTGCGCCTGCTGGGCCTGCTCACCCTGATGAGTACGAGCACCTTGCGCGCCGAACCGGCCCGGCTGATGCCCGATGCCTATCCCGCCTTCCTGCAGGCCCTGCAACGATTCGAACTTGCCCAACAGGGGCATGAGAGCGCCATCGAGGATTCGGCACAGCGCTTCGACGCCCTGAGCCGCGCATTCCCCGGCGACCCGCTGCCGCTGGTCTATGCCGGCGCGGCCACCACCCTGCGCGCCACCACCACCTGGTGGCCCTGGCGCAAGATGCAGTTCGTCG
>DALYHR010000008.1:0-21160 GCA_031970775.1 Burkholderiaceae bacterium
TCAACTGCTACAACCACCCGATGCTCAAGCGCGAAGTCTGCGGCGGTGATTTCGAGACCACCATCCAGCGCAGCCAATGGGGCATGAACTGGGGCATCGCCATGGGTGTGCCTGACGCGACGCGCCTGCTGATCCAGGTCGAAGCCGTGCGCCAGTAATCGGCAGATCGATCAGCGATCGGTCAAGAGCGGCTCATAGCAGCGGAAGCTGTTGCGGCCGCTCTTTTTGACTTCGTACATCGCATCGTCGGCGCGCTTGAAGATCGCGCCGACCAAATCCCCCCGGCCGAACAGCGTGCCGCCAATACTGGGGGTGCTGAGGCAGCGGTGCTGCTCCAGCAGATACGGAGCGTTCAGCGCTTCGAGCAGTTGGCTGGCCAGCCGGTGAATCTGCTCCGAAGCCACGGGCCGGGAAGCCCCGAGCAGCTCGACCATCACCACGAACTCATCGCCGCCGAGCCGTGCCACGGTGTCGCTCTCGCGCACACAGGCCTTGAGTCGGCGGGCCACTTCCTTGAGCAACAGATCGCCGATGTCGTGGCCGAGGGTGTCGTTGATCTCCTTGAAGTGGTCCATGTCGATGAACAGCAGGCCGCCGAGTCGGGGGTCTGCAGAGCGTTCGAGTCGTTCAAGGCTGGCTTCGAGCTGTTCGGACAGGGCGCGGCGGTTGTACAGGCCGGTCAGCGGGTCGTGATAAGCCATTTCGCGCAGGGTCTCGGCCATCGCCGCGCGTTCCTGCTCGATGGCCTTGCGATTGCTCAGGTCCATCACCGAGGCCAGTACGTAAGTCTCCCGGCCCACATGAATCGGGCTCAGGCCGATTTCGACCGGAATCAGCCGGCCGTCCCGATGCCGTGCATGCAGATCCAGCCCACTGCCCATCGCCCGGGTGGTCGGGTACTGCTGATAGGCCTTGCGTCGGTGCTGATGCTGGCCGCGCAGGGATTCGTCGAGCAGGATTTCGATCGGCCGACCGACCAGCTCGGCCTCGCTGTAGCCCAGCAGTGAGACCACCACGTTGTTAACGCGGACGATCGCCCCCTTCGAGTCGATCATCACGATGGCCAACGGCGCGTGATCGAAGATGTTGGTGAGTAGCTCGGAGCGATTGCTCAGCAGTCGCTCGTTAAAGCCAAGCAGTGCCAGGATGACGAACAGCATGGCGTCGGTAATCAGGGCACCCAAGCCGATCAGATCGGGCAGGGCGCTGCGCGTCTCCCGATCGAACTGCGCCGTGCTGCTAAAGCGCAGCAGCCATGATCGCCCGCCTACTTCCAGGCTGATCTGGTGCTGGAAGCGCGACGGCCCCTGCTCAAAGCCCTTTTGCACCGAGCTGTACAGCAAGGTGCGCTCGCGCTCGGTGGCACCGTCGAAAATCTCGAAGGCAATCGAGTCCGACTTCGGGCCGAGCACGCTGCTCATCAGATCGTTCATGCGGAAGGGGCTGTAGACGTAGCCCATCAAGGCAGCCCGTCGCTCCTGATCCGTTGAGGTCAGCCAGCCCTTGCGGTAGATCGGCCGATACATCAGCGCCCCGGGCTGCACGTCGCTCGAGATTTCCTGCACCAGCGTGACGCGGCTGCTCAGCGCGACGCGGCCGCTGTCGCGGGCGCGGTTCATTGCTTCGGCCCGAACCGGCTCGGACAGCATGTCAAAGCCGAAGGCACGCTGATTGCGCCAGTCAAAGGGTTCGAGGTGGAGGATCGTGCTGTAGCGCGTGCGAACACCTGCGGGCCGGATCGAGAAGTTCTCAAAGCCGGGCTGAAGACGTTGTCTTCGCTCGAAATCGTCCCGGCCTTGACCGGATGGCAGTACAGCCGCGTAGCCCAGACCCTGCAGCCCCGGGTAACGGGTGGTGGTCTCCAGGGAGCGGTGGATCGAGGCCCACTGGTCCCGGCTAGGGTGCTCGGTGCGATCCAGGGCCGCCGCCGCCGCATGTAGCAGCTGCTCGTAGCGGTCCATGCGCTGTTGAATCAGCGTGGCAGAGACGTCCGCATCGTGCAAAAAGAGCTGTTGGTCACGTAGCTCAGCGGCGTTCACCGAGACTCGCCAGGCCATGACAGCCGTGGCGAGCGAGACCAGCAGAACCCCCCAGGCCGTGACTGGGTGGCGGATGATCCGGCTCCACCGGGGGGATCGATGCAGGCGCGAAACGTGATGCATCGGTCGATGCTGCCACAGAAGGACTTGATTTCCGGCTGATCCGAGCGAGTCGGTCAACCGTATTGTGGGACTTGCCAGTGCCGGACTCCGTGAACGATTGACCGATAATTACGAGTTGATCCCGATCCCCACCGAACGATGGATGCCCGACTGACCCCTTCCGCGCCCGACGATCTGGTCCGGCGCAGCCTGCAGCATGTCTGGCATCCGTGTACCCAGATGAAGCGCGCCAGCGAGAGCTCGCCACCGCTGCCGATCGTACGTGGCGCCGGGCCCTGGCTGTACGACGCCTCGGGGCGTCGCTACTTCGACGCGATCAGCTCCTGGTGGGTCAACCTGTTCGGCCATGCCGATGCCCGCATCAACGCCGCGCTCAAGCGCCAGCTCGACACCCTGGAGCACGTGATGCTGGCCGGCTGCACTCACGAGCCGGCGGTGGAGCTGGCCGAGCGGCTGTCGGCGCTGACCGGTGGTGTGCTCGGCCACGCCTTCTACGGCAGCGACGGCGCTTCGGCGATCGAGATCGCGCTGAAGATGAGCTTTCACGCCTGGCGCAACAGCGCTCAGCCGCAGCGGCGCGAGTTCGTCTGCCTGCGCCACAGCTATCACGGTGAAACCCTCGGGGCGCTGTCAGTCACCGACGTGGCGATCTTTCGCGATGCCTACGACCCGCTGCTGATGCGCGCGCACCTGGTGGCCACCCCCGACGCCCGACAGGCTGAGACCGGGGAGACCGCGGAGGCGGTGGCGCAGCGGGCGCTGGCTGATCTGCGTCGGTTGCTGGAGCAGCGCGGCGAGACGATCGCTGCCGTGATCCTGGAGCCGCTGGTGCAGTGCGCCGCCGGCATGGCGATGCACGACCCGGCCTATCTGCGCGGCGTGCGCGCGCTGTGCGACGAGTTCGGAATCCACATGATCGCCGACGAGATCGCGGTGGGCTGCGGGCGCTCCGGGCGCTTTTTTGCCTGCGAGCACGCGCAGATCTGGCCGGATTTCATCACCCTGTCCAAGGGCATCACCGGGGGCTATCTGCCGCTGTCGGTGGTGCTGTGCCGCGATAGCATCTATCAGGCCTTCTGGGATGACGCGGTGGCGCGCGGCTTTTTGCACTCGCACTCCTACACCGGCAACCCGCTGGCCTGCCGGGCTGCGGTCACGGTGCTGGAGCGCTTTGCCGATGAGGACGTGCTGGCGCGCAACGCGGCGCAGTCCGCGGTGATCAGCCGCACCTTCGCAGCCGCGCTGGCCGGTGATGACCGCATCGAACATCTGCGTCAGCAGGGAATGATCTGGGCCTTTGATGTGCGCGAGGCGGGGGCCGGAGCTGTGGAAGGTGCAGGCTTTGCCGATCGTTTCCACGTCGCAGGGCGGGAGCATGAGCTGCTGATCCGCCCGATCGGCCGCACGGTCTATCTGATGCCGCCGTTCCTGCTGGGTGAGGCGGTTTACGCCGATCTGGCCGAGCGCACGCTGGCCACGCTTGATGCCGTGGTGCCCCGGACCTGACGAAGATGCTTTTTGATCTGATCGATGCCGGCCTGAAGGATCGCGAGGCGCAGCAGCTGCGCCGCAGCCTGCGCGTGGCCGATTCGCCCTGTGCGCCGCATCAGCGTTTCGACGGTGCCGGGCTGTTGACCTTCTGCAGCAATGACTATCTGGGTCTGGCCGCGCACCCGATGCTGGCCAAGGCGTTGGCCGAAGGCGCGTTGCGCTGGGGGGCCGGCAGCGGCGCGTCGCATCTGATCAGCGGCCATAGCCGTGCCCATGCCGAGCTCGAAGAGCGGCTGGCGCGCTGGATGTCGGCCGAGATTCCGGATGCGCGGGCGCTGTTTTTCTGCACCGGCTACATGGCCAATCTGGCGCTGCTGACCGGGCTGGCCGAAGCGGGCGGGCGGCGCACGCTGATGTACTGCGAAAAGCTCAACCATGCCTCGCTGATCGACGGCGCCCGGCTGGCCGGCGCTGCTTCGGGCGCGGTGATCCGGCGCTATCCGCATGCCGATGTGGCACGGCTGGAGGCGATGCTGTCGGGCCCCGAGGCGGCTGAATCGCTCAAGCTGATCGTCACCGATGCGGTTTTCAGCATGGATGGCGATATCGCCCCGCTGGCCGAATTGCTGGCACTGGCCGAGCGCTTCGACGCCTGGCTGGTGGTCGACGATGCGCATGGCTTCGGGGTGCTGGGGCCGCAGGGGCGTGGCACGCTGGCCGCCCTGGGGCTGCGCAGCTCGCGACTGATTCTGATGGGCACGCTGGGCAAGGCCGCCGGGGTGAGCGGGGCCTTTATCGCCGCCGATGCGCGGCTGATCGACTGGCTGATCAACGTCGCCCGACCTTATATCTACACCACTGCCACGCCGCCGGCGCTGGCTGTTGCGCTGCAGGCCAGCCTCGATCTGATCGAATCGGATGAAGGGCAGGCGCGGCGCGAGAAGCTGCGCGGCCATATCGACCGGCTGCGGCAACGGTTGGGCGCTTCGGCCGCCCTGGCGGCGCGGGGCTGGGTGCTGCTGCCGTCGCCCACCGCGATTCAGCCGCTGCAGGTGGGCGACAACGGCACGGCGCTGGCGCTGTCACGCTGGCTGGAGGCTCGTGGCCTGCGGGTGCCAGCGATTCGGCCGCCCACCGTGCCGGCCGGGACCGCGCGGCTGCGCATTGCGCTGTCTGCCGCCCACGACACCGCCGATCTCGACCGGCTGATCGACGCGCTAGAGGCCGCTGCTGCGACCAATCTCAACCCGGAGGGGACGCCATGAGCTTGTCGAATCCGACCCTGAGGCAGCTCGGCATCTTCGTCGCCGGCACCGATACCGAAGTCGGCAAGACCCGCATCAGCACCGGTCTGCTGCACGCTTTCGCAGAACGTGGCTGGCGCACCGCCGGCTACAAGCCGGTGGCGGCCGGGCAGGACCGGCTCGCCGATGGCCGCTGGGTCAACGAGGATGTCGAGGCGCTGCGCTGCGCCGGCTCGCTGCCGCTGACCGACGCCGAGGTCGGGCCCTGGCAGTGGCGCAGCGCCTGCGCGCCGCATATCGCGGCAAGGCTGGATGCTGAAGCCGCCGAGGCTGCTGGTCAGCCGGTGCGTCGCTTCGACCCGGCGCTGTGTCTGGCTGGGGCGCGGCGGCTACAGGCGCGGGCCGATCTGCTGGTCGTCGAGGGAGTGGGCGGCTTTGTCGTGCCGCTGACCGATGGGGCGGCCCCCGATCTGCCCTGGTGGGGTAGCGACGATCTGGCGCTGGGCCTGGGTCTGCCGGTGGTGCTGGTGGTGGGGATGCGGCTGGGTAACATCAGCCACGCGCTGCTGACGGCCGAAGCGGTGCATGCCCGGGGTCTGCGCCTGCTGGGCTGGGTGGCCAACACGGTCGACGCCGGCATGGGCTGGCGCAGTGAGAATTTGCAGACGCTGCGTGCGCTGCTGATGCAACGATATGGCGCGGTCTGCCTGGGCGATGTGCCCCGG
This sequence comes from Burkholderiaceae bacterium, assembly GCA_031970775.1. Lineage (GTDB taxonomy): Bacteria > Pseudomonadota > Gammaproteobacteria > Burkholderiales > Burkholderiaceae_C > Sphaerotilus. The sequence continues at coordinate 5,623 of DALYHR010000008.1, forward strand.
CTGGCGGATCCGACCCCTGCGGCGGTGGCCGCGGGTCTGGATGCCGATCTTTTGATGAACTTGCTGGCCCGCCCGCTGGGCGTCGAGGAGAACCCGGCATGACGACCGAAGCCCTGAGCGTGGACACCCTGAGCGTGGAAGCTTCGTCCGCGATTCGCTGGAGCGAAGACTACTTCGGCGGGGCCTGGCTGGTGACGCGCTATGCCGACGTCGAGCGGGCACTGCGCGACCCGCGCCTGTCGGTGCGCCGCACCGGCGGCTGGGTCCCCGCAGGTGCCAGGACCGATGGCAGCCTCAAACCGTTCCGCAGTCTGGTGGCGCGGGCGCTGCTGTTCCTCGATGCGCCCGACCACGGCCGCATCCGCAGCCTGATGATGGGCGCCTTCCAGCCCCATGCCCTGCAGGCGCTAGGGCAGAAGTTGCGCGGGCAGGTGCGCGCACGACTGGACGGTATCGATGCCTCGACGCCCTTCGATTTCATCGCCCGGGTGGCGCAGCCGGTGCCGGCGCAGGTGGTGGCGGAGATGCTCGGCCTGACGCTGGAAGCCGCCGATACGGCACTGCGCCATGCCACCGATATCGCGGCCTTCGTCGAGCATCCCTGTCCGGACGAAACCCTGACGCAGCGGGCACAGCGGTCGGCGCTGGGCATGGCGACGTTGTGGCGCAGCTGGCTGGAAGATGAGCCGCCGCCGCATGATCCGAACTCATTGTTCGGCCGGCTGCTGGCCGCGCATCGCGATGGCCGGATCGAAAGCCGCGAAGAGCTGCTGGCGCAACTGGTGATGCTGCTGTTCGCCGGTCACGAAACCACCCGCCATCTCCTCGGGTCGGCGCTGGATGCGCTGATGGCTGACCCATCGATGCGCGAGCGCGCTGCGGCTGACCCGGCGGTGATGCGCCGGGCCGTGCGCGAGGTGCTGCGCCATGCCAGCCCGGTGCGCTACACCGCCCGCCGGGTGGCCGTGCCCTTCGAGTGGCACGGGCAGCAGCTGCGCCGCGGCGATGCCGTGCTGCTGATGCTGGCCGAGGCCAACCGCGACGCCGCGCGGTTTACCGCTCCCGATCAGATCAACCTGACCCGGGACGAGGGCGTTCATCTGGCTTTCGGCGTCGGGCCGCATGTCTGCATCGGCGCGGCGCTGACTCAGCTGGAGGTCGAAATCGTGCTGACCGAGGTTCTGCAGCGCTGGCCGGGGCTGAAGCGTCTGCCCGAAACGGCGGGTGGGTCGGTTTCCGAGCCGATTCGCAGCGGCCTGTATCAGGGCTGGCGCTCGCTGTGGGTGCAGCAGCAGGGCTGACCATGGTCAGGCGTGGCATCGCGATCCTGGGGGTGCTGGCCCGGGGCTTCGGGTGGGGGATTTGGCGCTGGGTCTGGCGTGCGGTCGGGCAGGTGCTGCTGATCGCGGTGGGTCTGGGGCTGTTCCGTTTGGTGCAGGTGGCCGTACTGTGGCCGGGTGAAGGGGCACCGAGTGCTCAGCAGGTGCTGATGGCCTGCCTGCAGGGGCTGCGCTTCGATCTGAAGGTCGGGGCCGTGATGGCACTGATCGGTCTGCCGCTGATGGTCTGGCGCAACCCGCTGCCCTGGAAGCTCTGGCTGGGGGCCGGGCTGGCCCTGAGCAGCCTGCTGGCGCTGATCAACCTCAACTACATCAGCTTCTACAAGTCGCCGATCGACGAGATCGTCTTTGGCCTGTTCGAGGACGATACGGTCGCCATCCTGCGCACGGTCTGGGCGGACTACCCGCTGTTGCGCCTGCTCGGCGTGGTGGCGCTCTGGACCGCGGCCGGCCTCTGGCTGGCGCGGCGTTGGCAGGGTATCTCGGGGCAGGGGCCGACACCGTCGCGCTGGATTCGGGCGTCGGGCACGGTGCTGGTGCCGCTGCTGCTGCTGATCGCGGCCAAGGGGACCTTGCAGGGCATGGCGCTGGACGTGCAGCACTGGGCGGTGACCTCGCATCCCTTTGCCAACATGATGGTGCCCAACGGCGTGGTGGCGCTGGAAAACGCCTGGGAGCGCCGCAGCAACACGATGAATTTCCAGGACGCCGAGACCGGGGTGCGGGCTCTGGGGTTTGCCTCGGTTGCCGAGGCCGCTGGCGTGCTGGGTCTGCCGGGGCAGGCCGAGGCGCTGCGCCTTGCGCTGCATCCGGCGATAAGCGTCTCGTCTGGGCCGAAGCGGGATCTGGTCTTTTTGATGGTGGAGTCCTGGGCCGATGAGCCACTGCGCTACCAGCGTCCGGGTTTCGACGTGATGGGGCAGCTGAAGTCCGTCTGGCCTCAGGCTCGGGTGTTTCGCGATGTCGATGCCTGGCAAAACGGCACCCACCCGACGCTGGAAGCGTTGATGTTCGGCACGCCGATCACACCGCTGGCCCAAGGGGTGCTGAGCCGCCGCCGGCTGCCCTGGTCACTGCCGGAGGTGATGCATCAGGCGGGTTATCACACCGTGTTTGCCACCTCGGGCAGCGCCGGCTGGCACGACCTGTCGAGGATGCTGCGCGTGCAGGGTTTCGACGAGATCATCGATGCCAGCCTGCTGCGCGAGAAGTACCCTCAAGGCGATGCAGGCATCTGGGGCGTGTGGGACGAGATCCTGTTCGCTCATCTGCAGACCCGACTTGAACAGGGCGGGCCGCAGGGCCAACCGCTGTTTGTCTTCGTGCTGACCACCACCAACCATTCGCCTTATGGCCTGCCGCCGGGCTGGAAGGCTGATGGCCTGGATCCGATGGGCTGGCAGGGGCCGGATCTGCAGCCCGAACTGCCGGCCAGCCTGCTGACCTATCGCTACACCAACGATCAGATCGGCGCCTTTGTGTCGGCTCAGATGGCTCGGGGCGAGCGCATGCCGCTGATCGCTGCGACCGGTGACCACAATATGCGCAGCCTCGGCAGTTACGCCAGCGCATCGCGCGTGTCGCTACGGCATCGGGTACCACTGGCAATCTGGGGCGCCCCGGCTCGTGGGTGTCGGGCTGACCTGCGGCCTGCCAGCCATCGCGACATATTTCCGACGGTGCTGCCGCTGCTCGGCATTGAGCAGGGTTTTCTCAATACTGGACGTTCGCTGCTTGACTGCAGTGGGCGTGGGCCGAGCGATCAACCGGTCGGGGTGGCCCAGTCGTTTACCGGAGCCTTGCGCACGGCATCCGGCGTGTGGATGGCCGGGCAGCCGGAGAGTTTTATCTGCACCGATCCGAGGGCCGGCACCGACTGCCAGTTCCCGGCAGATCTGGACCGCCAGGAGCGGGCCCGATGGGCCTTGCTGGATTGGAATGTGCGGCAGTTTTTTGTGCCGCACTAAACGCCGAGATGCTCGGCCTCTCAGGGCTGATTGCGCTGCGCCTTGCGATTGGTGCGGGTCGCAGCGGTGCTGTTGGGGGCGCAGATCGTTGGCGGCGCGACCATGCCGACCGGCGGCCAGGCATTGGTGGGCAGGGTGGAAACCCACCACGACACCCAGATCTGGCCGGCTTCGAGCCATTCGGTCCAGAGACGCTGCTGAACCTGCATCAGCTCTTCGACGCTCCAGGGATACTTGCCGTCCGGCGTGTCTTCCATCAGGGTCTGCATCGACCACAGAGGGGGCCAATTGGGAGTGGGCATATCAGTCTCCTGGTGGGGGATCAAGGGCGAAGCTTAAACCAAGTTAAGCCATTGCGGAGGTCCGGCCATCCGGCCAAGGGCCAAGGGCCCGGAAACTGTCGGCTCGGCGCATCGGCATCGGTGAGTTGCCGGACGATCAGATCGCGCAGCGGTGGCAGGTGGCGCGCCGCATCCAACACCCCCTGACGCAGCCAGCGTGCTGGCAGCCGGTCGTCGGTGTAGAGCGAGACCAGTGCATTGGTGCCGAGGTAGATCGGCAGCGTGGCGGCGCGGTGGCGGGTTTCGTAGCGTTGCAACAGGGCCAGATTGCCGATGTCCTGCGGTGCAGAACCAGTGGACGGCGCCATCAACTCAGAAAGGGTCTCGATGCCGTAGAGCCCGAAGTTGTAGCCGTGGGCCGTGACCGGGTGCATGCCGACGGCGGCATCGCCGAGCAAGGCGGCCCGGTGGGTGCAGAAGCGTTGGGCATAGACAGCTACCAGCGGGTACGCGTGGCGCGGTCCGCAGAGGCTGAGCCGCCCGAGACGCTGTTCCATGCGTTCAGCCACGGCTGCCTCGAAGTCAGACGGGCTCATCTCCAGCCATCGTTCGGCCACATCGCCGCGCAGGGTCAGCACTACTGAAACCTCGCCGCCATTCATCGGCAGGATCGCCAACGTGCCAGCGTGGAGGAACAACTCGCTGGCTGTGGCTTCGTGAGGGCGCTCATGCTGCATACGGCAGACGATCACGGTACGGCCGAAATCGCGACTCCAGGCACCGATGCCCAGCCGGCGGCGGGTCATCGAGTAGCGGCTATCGGCTGCTATCAGCAAGGGGGCAGCAAAGCGGCGGCCGTCGTTCAGCGTGGCTTCGACGCGAGGGCTGCCCGGCTCGTTGCCGCGCACCGCCTTGACCTCGGCGCCAAAATGGAACTGCACAGTACCGACGGACTGCGCCTGTTCCCAGGCGGCACGGCGCAGCGCGTGGTTGGGCACCAGATAGCCCAGCGGCTCGGCCTTCGAGGCCTTTTCGGGTGGATCAAACGACAGGAATCGTGGAGCGATGCCCTGGGCGTTGCCATTGAAGACTCGGGCCTTGCGAATCGGGGCGATCTGGTCGATCGCAAGTCGATCCCACTGTCCGAGCCGTTGCAGGATGCCGACCGATCGGTGGGTCAGGGCGATGTCCCGACCGTCGGGTCGGGGGTCCACTACGGCCGATTCGGGCTGCTGCTCAAGCACGGCGACCTGCAGGCCGCGGTTAGCCAGGCACGCCGCCAGACCGAGTCCGGCGGGGCCGGCACCGACGATCAGCACATCCGCGTGATGGGGTGAAGAAGTCATGACGTTGCACGATAGAGACAGACTGGATCCGCTGCTTGACCCAGGTCACGGAATTTGCAGGTGCCAAGACCGCAGCCTCGCGAGGAATTCGTGCTCGCCCTGAGCAGAACACCGCTCGGGCCGGTGACAATGTCGTCATGAGAATCCTGTTGGCTGAAGACGATCCACTCCTGGGCGACGGCTTGCGGGCCGGTCTGCGAGCTCAGGGCTTTCTGGTGGACTGGGTGCGCGACGGTGTTGCGGCGGAGCATGAACTCAATGGCAATGCCTATGCGGCGCTGGTGCTCGATCTGGGCTTGCCCCGTATGGACGGCATGGCTGTGCTGGAGGCCGCCCGTGCGCGTGGTATGGCCATCCCGATCCTGGTGCTGACCGCCCGAGACGATGTGCGCGATCGGGTTGGGGCGCTTGACCTTGGCGCGGATGACTACGTAGTCAAACCGGTCGACCTCGACGAACTCTCGGCACGGCTGCGGGCGCTGATCCGGCGCTCGAATGGTCAGACCCAGGACCGGCTGCGTTGCAACGGGGTCGAACTTCAGATTGCCTCGCGCGAGGTCTGGGTTGATGGCGAGGCGGTCAAGCTCTCCACCCGCGAGTTCAACCTGCTGCATGCCCTGATGCTGCGCCCGGGTCGGGTCATGACCCGAGAGCAACTGGAGAACCACCTCTACAGCTGGGGCGAGGAAGTCGGCAGCAATACCATCGAAGTCCACGTCCATCACCTGCGGCGCAAGCTCGGCAATGACCGGATTCGCACGGTGCGTGGAGTGGGCTATGCCATCTCGACCGGGATGGCAGGCGGCGGAATTGGCTCAGTCGAGCCGGACAACGGTCTGGAGCCGTGATGCGCTTTCCTTCGTGGCGGAAGGAAGGATTCGGTCGCTCAGGTCGTCGGCGTTCGCTGCAAGGACAGCTGCTGCGTTGGGTGCTGGGAGGCGTTGGCGTTCTGTGGGCCCTGGCTACTCTGTTCTCCTGGCGCTTCGGCCAGTACGAGACTGACGAGCTGCTCGACAGCCATCTGGCTCAGGCTGCCAGCATGCTGATTGCTCACTTCGGGCACGACGACGAGATCAAGCTGCATACGGAACTGCAGGTCGCTCCCAGCCTGCACCGCTATGCCCCGCGCATCGCTTTCCAGCTCTGGCACGACGATATCCTGATCCTTCGTTCTGATAACGCGCCCGTCGAGTTGCTCGGGCCGCGCAAGGAGGGGTTTTCAGATGTCGATGTTGCGGGACAGACCTGGCGGGTCTTCGCAGCGCGTGATGCCAACCGCGAGACACTGGTGCTGGTCGGAGAACGCCGCGAAGCACGCGATGCGATTCTGGCCGGCGTGCTGCGCGGCATGTTGATGCCGCTGGCGCTGGCGTTGCCAGCTCTGGCCCTGGTGGTCTGGTGGGTGGTCCGACGCGCATTCCTGCCCTTGAGGCGGTTGGGGACAGTGGTGGCGGCACGTCGGGCTGATCAGTTCGAGGCGGTGGAACTGGCTCGGGCCCCTGCCGAAGTCCTGCCGGTGATCCAGTCGCTCAACGGGTTGTTCCTGCGCATTGAGGCGCTGTTGGTGTCGGAGCGCCGTTTCACCGCCGATGCTGCACACGAACTTCGCACCCCAATCGCGGCGATTCGCATGCAGGCTCAGGCAGCGATGGCAGCCAGTGACTCTGTTCAGCGTCGGCACGCCCTGTTGGCCACCCTGCAGGGATGCGACCGGGCCTCACGGGTCATCGAACAACTGCTGACGCTGGCTCGGCTGGAGGCCGCGCCGCCGACTTCAGGCCAGCGCTTCGATCTGTGTGCCTCGGCGCGGGAGGAAATGGCTGAGCTGGCGGGTTTGCCGCTGGCCGAGGAGCGCGATCTGCAGCTCGAAGCCCCCGAGACCGCCCCGGTGATCGGTCAGCCGGGGCTGGTGTCGATTCTGTTGCGCAACCTGGTCGACAACGCCCTGCGTTACAGCCCGCTGGGCTCGGTGGTGCGCGTGACGATTCGCAAGGGGGCCGAGGATGGCGCGGTCACTGTCTGGGTTGAGGACAGCGGCCCGGGCTTGAGTGCCGAGATGCGTCAGCGTCTGGGCGAGCGGTTCTTCCGGGTGACCGGTTCGCAGGCCAGCGGGAGTGGCCTGGGCTGGTCGATCGTGCGGCGGATCAGTGCTGCGCTGAACGTTCAGGTTCACGTGGACGCTTCAGCTGATCTCGGGGGGCTGCGTGTTGTGCTGCACTTTCCGCAGCAGGTCGAGCAGCCGCCCTTCGAGGCGTCCTGATCGGTCAGTGGATTTCCAGCAGGTCCAGTTGCGGCTGGCGGTCCAGGTAGCGCAGCGAGCAGGAGTAGAACTTGCGGTTACGCACGCCTGCCGTGTCAGTGACGATCACCTCGCCGTCAACCCACCAGCGTGAGTCGTTGTTGCCGACGTTCAGGTCGCGGTCTTCAAAGGTGATCGGGCCAGTCAGACGGCCTGACTCGCGCAGCATGCGCTGACAGTCTTCAATTACGGCTTGACGCGGAATGCTGGCTGCGACATCAGCGTTTTCGATCCAGCGGTGCAGGCGCGGGAAGACCAATAGCCAGGTCAGCATCGTCAGTGTCACGATGACCGTGAAGAAAACCACCGTGCCGATCAGGATGCGGCGGCGCTGTCCGAGGTTGCCCATGACCTGGGTGCCCGGATGAAATCGGTGCAGGGTGTCACGACCGTCCTCGGAGCCGGCTGCGACCAGCTCGACCTGCCCGCAGGATTTGCAGCGCAGGCCCTGACCGCCGCCAACGCGCAGTGCGACCGACAGCCAGTGGGGCAGAAGGTGACGCAGGCTGGAGCTGAAGCTGCGGTGGATGGTGTGCGAATCGATGGTGCCGCAGTTGCGACAGACCAGCGAAGAGGCGTCGAGCCTCAGATAGTGGTGGCGCGCGCGTCGCGGTGCCAGATCCGGGAACTGGGTCGACCCGAGGTCGTAGCCGCATTCCGGACAGTGCTCAGGCGGCCGTCCATCACGGGAACGGACCAGCTCGTGATCGCAGTGGGGGCAGCTCGGAGAGCTCATCGGGGACTCGTCTTAAACGTGGGTGAACGCGTAGGTGGACGGGCTGCAGCGCCAGAGATCTCACCGATTCTCAATGGCGGACCACATTGCGATGGGACGCGTAGATCGAGCGCAACGCCAGGACTTTTGGCACATAGCGGCGGGTTTCCTCGATATCGGGAACCCGGCCCCCGGCGTTGATGACCCGTCCCTCGCCAGCGTTGTAGGCCGCAACGGCCAGAGCAACGTTGCCGGCAAACCGGTCCATCAGCCAGCGCAGGTAGGCGGTGCCTCCGCGCAGGTTGTCCTCGATCGCATGGATGTCACGCACACCGAAGCGGCGGGCAGTATCCGGCATCAGCTGCATCAGGCCGACGGCGCCGCGAGGCGAGATGGCTCCGGGGTTGAATCCCGATTCAGTGGCCACGACGGCAGCGACCAGATCGGTGCCCAGCGAGTACTCACGGGCGACCTTCTGCAGCAGGGGCAAGAGCTTTTCGGGGATCGGCTTGACCCCGGCAGGCTGCACAGCCCAGGACGGTGCGGCAGCATTCTGGGTGGGGGTAGCGCGGGCTGGGCGCTGGGCGGCCGGAGTCGCTTGACGGGGTTCATTCGGCGCCTCGAAGACCAGGGTCATGGCGTCGTCGCCTTCGGTCACGAGCGTCTGCGGGGTCCGTTCGCTGCGGATGTTCGTCAGAACGAGCGAGGTGCCGGACTGGGCCGAGTGGGTGGGAGCGTTGGCGTAGATCTCGGCTTGGGAGTCTGTCGCCAGGGTCAGGGAGAGCAGGAGCGTCGAGCCAGCTACTCCCGAACGGACGGTTCGGGACAGCGAGCGTCGGTATCGATGACCGGTGCGGCGATGAAGAGGGGTTCGTTCCATGGTGGCGGTGTTGAAGTTGGACAAATTCGCGTTGCACCAAGGATCTTCGAAATGCTTCGCTGCGTCGCGTGAAAACTACCGCTCACTCATGATCCAATCCGAAACCACATCCACGATTGGCGTTGTGGTGTTCAATGTGCAACAGTTTCGAAGAGGGAATCCGGGTATTCCCTCATTTCTCCAAAGATAACAGGAATGGGTTGAGGTGCCTCAATGCGTGTGCTGCTGGCGGAAGATGACCCGATGCTGGGTCGGGCAATGTGTCTGGGCCTGATGCAGAACGGTTATGCCGTCGACTGGGTGACGGATGGCGAGGCAGGGCTGGCCGCGCTCAAGGCGCATCGTTACGACTGCGTGCTGCTTGATCTGGGGCTGCCTCGGCTGACGGGCGAGGAGTTCCTCCGCCTGGTGCGTGCTTCGGGAGACACTTATCAGCCGATCATCGTCATCACGGCGCGCGGACAGGTCGAGGACCGCATCCTGATGCTCGATCAAGGGGCCGACGACTATCTGGTCAAGCCCTTCGATCTCGAGGAGATGAGCGCCCGCATGCGAGCCGTGGTGCGCCGCAGTCATGGGGGTGACCACGACACCGGACAGTTGCTGCATGGCCCGTTGACCATGTCGCCATCCAACCGCACCGTGACCTGGTTCGGGCAGCCCGTATCGCTGACGACCAAGGAGTTCTGGATCCTGGAGTTGCTGATGCGCCGGCGCAATCGTACGGTTTCACGTCAGCAGATCGAGGACGCGCTGTACGGCTGGGGCGAGGAAGTCGAGAGCAATGCCGTGCAGGTGCATGTGCACCACCTGCGGCGCAAGCTCGACCCGCGCATCATCCTGACGGTGCGTGGGGTGGGCTACCAGCTCTGTCCGGAGCATGAACTGAGCATGACTGCGCCAGAGCCGCCCGCAGCACCGACGCCGAATCGCCCGGTCTGAAGCGAGTTGGCATGAACCTCCAGACGCTGAAGTCCTGGCCCAGATTGGCCCTGTCGGCGCAGCACTGGTCGATGCGTACGCGCATGCTCAGCATCGTGCTGCTGTCGACCTTTCTGGCCGGGCTGATCGGGGTGGTGGCGATGTACTGGTCGGCCAGCGTCGAGAACGAACGCATGCACGACGAGCACTTGGCCGAACTGGCGCAGACCGTGCTGCGTTTTGCTGAGCACGAACTGCTCGAAAGCATGCCGGCCGGCGGGATTCCGGACGGCGGCATCGTCGATGTCGAGTCGACTGCCACGGTGGGCACGAGGTTCATCTATCAGATCTGGTCGCAGGACGGGCGACTGCTGCTGCGCAGTCACAACGCACCCATGGCCCCACTGGCGCATCTGGGCCGTAGCGGCTTTAGCGAGGGTACCTTCAATGGCGAACCGGTTATTACCTTCGTCAGTCAGGGCTCGAGCAATGCGCTCGAAGTCCAGGTGGCCGACCGGGTTGAGCAGCGCAAGGATGTGGTGATCAGCAGTCTGGCGGCACCGGTGGGTGTCTTTCAGGGTGCCGTGCTGATCGTGTTAATGCTGGCTTGGCGTGCGATGGCCAAGGCGGTGGCCCCGATGACCGAGACCGCCTCGCAGCTGGTCAGCCGCAGTCCGACCGATCTGACTCCGCTGGATGTGGCCGATATGCCGGTCGAGCTGCGCCCGATTGTCGAAGCGATCAACGCCTTGTTTGCCCGTATTCACAGTGCGTTGATTCATGAGCGGGACTTCAGCGCGATGGCTGCTCATGAGCTGCGCACCCCGCTGGCGGCGCTACGGCTCTACGCCCAGGTCGCCGCCCGCGCCGGAGACGACGCAATCCGGGCCGAAGCATTGGGCAATCTGCTGCAGAACGTCGACCGCTGCTCGCATTTCGTCGATCAGCTGCTGGCGCTGGCCCGTGCCGAGAGTGCGCCCGAGTTGGCCCATATGGCCGAGATCGATCTCGAAGGCGTGGCTGTTGATGTCATCGATGACGTGGCCTTCGAGGCGGACCGCCGTCAGACCGAACTGCAGTTGAATGTCCAGGCGCGGCAGATGGTCGGCCGGCGCGTGGCCGTGCAGACGATGCTGCGCAATCTGGTGGCCAATGCGATCCGCTACTCCCCGCAGGGGGGCGAGGTGCATATCAGCACGCTCGAGGATGAGGCTGGTGCGGTCTGCCTGATCGTCGATGACAACGGCCCTGGCATTCCGGAGGCGGAGCGTGAGCGGGTCTTCGATCGGTTCCGTCGGCTCAGCGATGACGGTCGGGGCTTCGGTCTGGGGCTGGCGATCGTGCGCGCGGTGGCCGATGCGCACCGCGCGGTGATCGAGTTGTCCACCTCACCGCTGGGGGGCCTGCGGGTTCAGGTGCGGTTCCCTCATCTGGATCCGCGCCTCAACAGCAGCAGCACCGAGCCAAAGCCCAGCGCGCCGTAAAGCAGCAGGGCCCACAGCTCGAAGGGCACACCAAAGACCTTGACCGCAGCGTCGGCGCACGAGGCACGCACCTCGAAGACCTCGGGCAGCCAGGCGTCGATGCCCAGCCCCGAGATGATCCGGTCGGCTAGGGTCAGGTCGCAGGAGGGCAGAAAGGCCGCCACGCGGTTCTGGTAGACCGCTGCAGCGGCCCCGGCGGTCGACAGCAGGGTGATCAGCGCCGCCGCAGGCCGGGTCAGGGCGGCGAGCCCGGCACCCGCGAAGCCGAGCAGCGCGATCAGGATGAAGATCAGCCGCTGCAGGATGCACCAGGGGCAGGGCTGCATGTCGAAGCGGTGCTGCGACACCAGCGCTGTGACCACGGCAGCTGTGCAGGCCACGGCCATCAGTAGCAGGGCCGGCCGGCTGCGCTGCCGCAAGCGCCGGGCCATCAGGCCACCTCAGCGATCAGTTCGATCTCGACGCAGGCGCCCAGCGGAATCTGGGCCACGCCGAAGGCGCTGCGTGCGTGCGGGCCCTTGTCCGGGCCGAACACTGCGGCCAGCAACTCGGAGGCCCCGTTGGTGACGAGATGCTGTTCGGTGAAGTCGGCGGTGCTGTTGACCAGGCTCATCACCTTGACGATGCGCTGCACCTTCTCCAGATCGCCGACGGCGGCCTGCAGGGTCCCCAGCAGATCGATGGCGACTAGACGGGCCGCCTCGCGCCCTTCAGCGGTCGTCAGGTCGCGGCCGAACTGACCGGCCCAGACCTGCCCGTTGCGCTTGGCGATGTGACCGGAGAGGAACACCAGATTGCCGCTGCGCACGAAGGGCACATAGGCCGCGGCCGGCGTGGCGACGGGAGGCAGGGTGATGCCGAGATCCTGAAGGCGTTGGGCGATGCTCATGGGACAGAGGGAATATCAGGTTGGAAATGGGGTCATGTCGACGGGCGAGGGCGATCCTACACTGCGTCGATGGGAGCGCAGACCGCTACGGCACGGCAAGCCGGACCTTCCGCCGGTCGTCTCGTCCTGCTCGGATGGGCGGGAGGGACAGGCTGGGTCGCGGGGGTGTGGCTGCAGCTGCAACAGACCAATCTGCAGGATCAGACCCTGGCCATTGGAGGCTGCGCCGTCGGCCTTGGGCTGTGGCTGGGGGCTTGGATGGCCCGGTCGACGGGGCCGGGGTGGTTCCCTTGGGGCGGCGGCAGACCCTCCTGGAGACTGTCCGGGATGCTGATCGTCACCGGTGCGGCGCTGATCGGCTTTTGCAGCACCGATCTGCGTGCCCGTGACCGACTCTCCGAGTCGCTCGATCCCGCCCTTGAAGGTGAGTTGCTGACGCTCGAGGGGGTGGTCGCAGCCCTGCCGCAGCGGCGTGACGACGGACTGAGCTTTCGCTTCGAAGTCGAATCCGCCCGACGAGGGGCGAGCGGACAGCCGGTGGTCGTGCCGCGGCACCTTCAGCTGGGCTGGTGGCGTGGCTGGAACGGGCAGGACCTTAATGCATTGCCCCTGGAGGCCGCCCAACAGCCCCGAGCCGGACAGCGTTGGCGTTTTCAGGTGCGGCTGCGTCGGCTGCACGGCCTGATGAATCCCAATGGCTTCGATGCCGAACTGTGGTTTTTCGAGCAGGGACTGCGGGCACAGGGCAGCGTGCGCAGCGCCGGGCAAGTGCCGCAACGGCTGGATGAGGGGGGGCTCCGTCACCCGGTGGAGCGTTTGCGGCAGACGATTCGCGATGCGATCGAGGCGCGGCTCGGGGAACACACTGCGGCCGCGGTTCGCGATGCGACGGGCATCGTGGTCGCGCTGACGATCGGCGATCAGCCTGCCATCGACCGCGAGGACTGGGCGGTGTTTCGCAGCACCGGTGTGGCGCATCTGATGGCGATCAGCGGCATGCACGTTACCCTGCTGGCGTGGGCAGCGGCCTGGCTGGTACAGCGCGGGTGGTCGCGATCGGTCCGGCTCGTTTTGGGCTGTCCCGCGGTCAAGGCGGCCCGCCTCTGTGCTGTGGCGGTGGCGGTGGGTTATGCCCTGCTGGCCGGGTGGGGCATACCGGCGCAGCGCACGGTGCTGATGCTGACGCTGACGCTGGGCCTGCAGGGGTGGGGGCTTAACTGGTCGGCGCCGCTGATCCTGGCCGCGGCTGCTGTCGGGGTGGTGCTGCTCGATCCCTGGGCGTTGTTGCAGGCGGGTTTCTGGCTGTCGTTTGCGGCGGTGGCCTTGCTGATGCTCTCGGCAACGGTTCAGGACGGGTCGCCCTTCGAGGGCAAGCCTCAGAGGCTGGGGCGGCTGAAGCGGCTGGCCGGGCGAGAACTGCGTGCGCAGTGGGTGGCCACCCTCGGGCTCGCCCCGCTGACGCTGATCCTGTTCCGCCAGATCTCCTGGGTCGGGCTGGGCGCGAACCTGATCGCCATCCCGCTGGTGACGCTGGGCATCACCCCGCTGGCGCTGGCCGGGCTGGTGATTCCGGGCTGCTGGGAGCTGGCGGCCTGGGGCGTAGCCGGGTTGATGGTCGTGCTGCGAGGGCTGGCGCAGCTGGACTGGGCCTCGGCGACGGTGGCGGCTGCACCGCTGTGGCTGGGGCTGCTGGGCGTGCTGGGTGGCTGGCTATGCGTGGCACCGCTGCCGCTGCGCCTGCGTCTGCTGGGGTTGCCGCTGCTGCTGGCGCTGGCCGATCCGCCGCTGCCGCGTCCGGCTCAAGGCGAGTTCGAACTCCTGGGCGCCGAAATCGGCCAGGGCAATGCCGTGCTGGTGCGCACGTCGCGGCAAGAGCTGCTCTACGACACCGGCCCCCTCTACAGCCGTGACAGCGATGCTGGGGGGCGCGTACTGCTGCCGCTGCTGCAGTCGCTCGGCATCGCTCGCCTGGATCATCTGGTGCTGTCGCACCGCGATGCCGATCACGTGGGCGGGGCTGCCTCACTGCTGAAGTCGATGACCGTGCTGGCGAGCTCGACGTCCCTGGAAGAGGCCCATACGCTGCGGGCCCGCCTGCCTGGGCACCGACCTTGCCGCCGCGGACAGCACTGGCAGGTCGATGGGGTGCATATGCGGTTTCTGCACCCGCGCGAGCGGGATATTGAGCGGGCGAAGCTGGGGCAGCTCAAGTCGAACGGCCTGTCCTGCGTGCTGGAGATCGTCTCGGCCAGCGGTCGCCGGGTCTGGTTGGCCGGGGACATCGAGGCCGAGCAGGAGTTGGCCTTGATTGAGGCTGAAGCGGCTGAGTTGCAGGGTCAGCGCCTTGATGTGCTGCTGGCGCCGCATCATGGCAGCCGCACCTCATCGACCGCCGAATTCCTCGCTTTGGTGCATCCGCGCCTCGTCCTGGTGCAGGCGGGTTTTCGCAATCGCTACGGCCACCCGGCCCGGGAGGTGCTGGAGCGCTACGAGGCGCTGGGCAGCCCGGTGCTGCGCAGCGACCGCTGCGGGGCGATGCACTGGCGCAGTGCGGATGCCGCAAGCTGGTGCGAGCGCGAGACGGCGCGACGCTACTGGCATGTCCGCAAGTGAGGTGCCGGCCGGCGTGAACGTCACGTCCTGTAACCCGAGGGCTTTGCTCGGATCTTTCTTCTTCGGGTTGTCCCTGAGATGATGGCCCCGAAATTGCTTCGTCCTATCCGGGGCCGCCAGGTCTGGCGGCTCCTTTCGAACCCAGCGAGAACCATGAAACCGATGTTCGACGAAATGCATGCGAGCCCCTCGGCCGTCCGGGATCACTATCAGCTCTACGACCGCTGGCTGGGGCAGCAGCCGGATGGCGTGATGCGCGATCGGCGAGAGGAAGCCGAAATGATCTTCCGCCGGGTCGGGATTACCTTCGCCGTCTACGGCGACAAGGATTCCGGCGAAGGCACCGAGCGGCTGATTCCCTTCGATCTGATCCCGCGCATCATCCCGGCCCACGAATGGCGCGAGATGGAAAAGGGCCTGGCGCAGCGGGTCAATGCGCTCAACCGCTTCATCCACGACGTCTATCACGATCAGGAGATCCTCAAGGCCGGGCTGATTCCGAAGGAGCAGATCCTCGGCAACGCCCAGTTCCGCCCCGAGATGATCGGGGTCGATGTGCCGGGTGGGGTCTACTCGATGATCTCGGGCATCGACATCGTGCGCGCCGCCAACCCCGATGGCAGTGGCAGCTACTACGTGCTGGAAGACAACCTGCGCGTGCCCTCGGGCGTGAGCTACATGCTGGAAAACCGCAAGATGATGATGCGGCTCTTCCCGGACCTGTTTGCCTCGCACCGTGTCGCGCCGGTGGCGCATTACCCCGATCTGCTGCTGGAGACGCTGCGCTCGGTGGCCCCCAACGG
>DALYHR010000009.1:0-9558 GCA_031970775.1 Burkholderiaceae bacterium
AGGGCCTGATCTACCGTGGCAAGCGCCTGGTCAGCTGGGATCCGATCCTGAAATCCGCTGTGTCGGATCTGGAAGTCGAGAGCGAGGAGGAAGACGGCTCGCTGTGGCACATCCGTTATCCGATCGAAGGCAGCGACGAATCGCTGGTCGTTGCCACGACGCGGCCTGAAACCATGCTCGGCGACACGGCGGTGATGGTCCACCCGGAAGACGAGCGCTATGCGCACCTGATCGGTAAGCAAGTGCGCCTGCCGATCACCAACCGCCTCGTGCCGGTGATCGCCGACGCCTACGTCGACAAGGACTTCGGCACCGGTGTGGTCAAGGTCACGCCGGCGCATGACACCAACGACTACCAGGTCGGTCTGCGCCACAACCTGCCGATGATCACGATCTTCACGCTCGACGCCGCGGTGCGCGCCGATCTGGACGACATTCCGCTGGAACTGCGCGGGCTGGATCGCTTCGTCGCCCGCAAGGCCATCGTCGCCGATCTGGACACCGCCGGTCTGCTGGTCGAGGTCAAGAAGCACAAGCTGATGGTGCCGCGCTGCGCCCGTACCGGCCAGATCATCGAGCCGATGCTGACGGATCAGTGGTTCGTTGCGATGACCAAGACCAGCCCGAGCACCGGCAAGTCGATCGCCCAAGGCGCGATCGAGGCGGTGGAATCCGGCGACGTCAAGTTCGTGCCCGAGAACTGGGTCAACACCTACAACCAGTGGATGAAGAACATCCAGGACTGGTGCATCAGCCGCCAGCTCTGGTGGGGCCATCAGATTCCGGCCTGGTACGGCGAGAACGGTGAACTCTTCGTCGCACGCAACGAGGACGAGGCGCGCGCCAAGGCGACAGCCGCCGGCTACAGCGGTGATCTGAAGCGCGACGAGGATGTGCTCGACACTTGGTACTCGTCGGCACTGGTGCCCTTCAGCACGCTGGGCTGGCCCGACAAGACCATCGAACAGGATCTGTTCCTGCCCTCGTCGGTGCTGGTGACCGGCTACGACATCATCTTCTTCTGGGTCGCCCGGATGATCATGATGACCAAGCACTTCACCGGCAAGGTGCCCTTCAAGCACGTCTACATCCACGGCCTGGTGCTCGATGCGCAGGGCAAGAAGATGAGCAAGAGCGAGGGCAACGTGCTCGACCCGGTCGATCTGATCGACGGCATCGCGCTGCCCGAGTTGCTGGAAAAACGCACCCAAGGTCTGCGCAAGCCCGAGACCGCGCCCAAGGTGCGCAAGGCCACCGAGAAGGAATTCCCCGAAGGCATCCCGGGCTACGGCGCCGACGCGCTGCGCTTCACCTTCGCGGCGATGGCCAGCCTGGGCCGCAGCGTCAACTTCGACTCGAAGCGCTGCGAGGGCTACCGCAACTTCTGCAACAAGCTCTGGAACGCCACCCGCTTCGTGCTGATGAACACCGAGGGCCAGGACTGCGGCATGAAGCCGCACGGAGCGCAGGAATGCGTGCCGGGCGCCTACATGGCCTTCAGTCCGGCGGACCGCTGGATCAGCAGCGAGGTGCAGCGCGTCGAGCAAGCGGTGGCGCAGGGCTTCAAGGACTATCGCCTCGACAACGTCGCCAACGCGATCTACCAGTTCGTCTGGGACGAGTACTGCGACTGGTATCTCGAAATCGCCAAGGTGCAGCTCAACGAGGCCAAGGCCGCCGGCGACGAGGCGGCAGCACGCGGCACGCGCCGCACGCTGATCCGCACGCTGGAAACCATCCTGCGCCTGCTGCACCCGATCACGCCCTTCATCACCGCCGAACTGTGGGAAGTGGTGGCGCCGGTGGCCGGCCGCAAGACGCCCGGCTCGGACGAAACGCTCGTCACGGCTGCCTACCCGCAGGCGCAACCCGAGCGCATCGACCCGGTCTCGGACGCCTGGGTCGAGCGGCTGAAGTCACTGGTCGGCGTCTGCCGGGCCTTGCGTGGCGAGATGAACCTGTCGCCGGCCGAGCGCGTGCCGCTGGTGACAATCGGTGATGCCGAGTTCATCGCCCAGGCCGCGCCGCTGCTCAAGGCGCTGGCCAAGCTCGGCGACGTGCAGATCCTCGCCGACGAGGCCGCCTTTGCGCAGGCCACCGAGATGGCGCCGGTGGCGGTGCAGGGCGCGGCGCGTCTGGCGCTGAAGGTCGAGATCGACGTCGAGGCCGAACGCGCTCGTCTGGGCAAGGAGATCACCCGCCTGGAAGGCGAGATCGCCAAGGCTGAGAGCAAGCTCGGCAACGAGAGCTTCGTGGCTCGCGCTCCGGCGGCCGTGGTGGCTCAGGAGCGCGAACGCATTGCCAGCTTCAGGTCGACTCTCGAACGGGTGCGCTTGCAGGCAGATCGCCTGAAGGGCTGACCGCCGCAGCGCGGAACAGCATGTCCGGTACCTCCTCGTTCTGGGAGGTGGCCGGACCCTGCGCCGACACCCGAGATGACGGTGCCAGCGGCGTCATGATCGGCGCCGAGGTGGTGGCGGAGAACGGTTTGACCGGTGCACCACCGCTGCTGACACCCACCGAAGCCCCGCCCCCAAGGACGACGGTCAGGTCACTGTCGTCCATCGGGCGGGTCTCGGCGCCGCGGAAGGCGTCGCCAAAGACAGTGTTGCTGCCGAACAGGGTGTTGCCAAAACCGCCGGTATCCGGGGCCGTTTCTGCCTCGGAGAGGGTGGGCGGTTGAGTGTCCGGGCCACGCATCAGGCCGGGGTCACTGCCAGCGGCCGGGAGTGGCATGGCCGCCGGACGGCTCGGGCGAATCCCGTGGCTGCGTGCCGGGGTGGTGCGAAGAATTTCGTCGATACGTCGGGCCACGCCCCAGGCACTGCGCAGACGTGCCTCGCGGGTATAGGCTGCCAGACGCGGTGTCACCAGCAGCCCGCGCGCGTCGTGCAGCGGCTGACCCGGGTCCAGGCTGCCCGGACCCACGCTATCGAGCCAGGCTGCGGCCATTCGACCGCTCTTGAGCACGTCGGCCAGCACTTCCTCGTTGAACAGGGCCAGCGGAGAGACGCTCACCAACACCTGCCCTTGACGGCAATACGGTAGGGCGCGTTCACCCAGCAGGCCGCGGTAGCGGTTGTAGTAGCTCATCTGCACGCAGACGGCGTCGGTGTTCTCGAACAGATCGCGCAGGCCCAGTGGCTGAACGCCCCAACGGCTCCACTGACCGTCGGAGGCATGCAGCGACGGGTCATAGCCGACGATGCGCGAGCCGATGGTCTGCAGCAAACGCGCCAGCACGCGGGAGGTCTGAGTCATGCCGACCAGACCCACCGTGCACGACCCGAGTTCGCGGCCGGCGACGCGGTCGGCGTCTTCAGGGCTCGGGCGCAGCAGGGCCAGCAGGGCGCCCAGCATGAACTCGGCCTCGGCCGGGGCGGCTGCGTCGGAGCTGCGCACCACCTCGATGCCGACGCGGGCGCAGGCCGACAAATCGATGTTCTCGGGGCCGGCGACGATGCGACCAATCGCCTGAAGATTCGGCGCGCCTTCAAGCATGTGCGAGTCGATGGCGATCTGGGGCGGGATCAGCACCGCACGGGTGCTGGCCAGCGACTCCTGGAAAGCACGGCGCTCTCGGGCCAGGCGCGGCGCGTAGAAGAGCTCGTGGCGAGCATCGAGCCACTGCAGCACTTCGGCCTCTAGGGGTTCGGCGATGAGCAGATCCATGGGTGAACTTGTGTCCTGGGTACAGGCTGCATGTTAATCATGTGCAGGCTCGCACAGTTGCACACATGCCGCCGATTCGCGCGGGATTTGACATGACAGAATCATTTCAGTCGAAACCCGAATGCCATCATGCAAGTCAAGAAAGCGATTTTCCCCGTGGCCGGCCTGGGCACGAGGTTCCTGCCTGCCACCAAGGCGCAACCGAAGGAAATGCTGCCGGTGGTCGACAAGCCGCTGATCCAGTATGCCGTCGAGGAGGCCTATGCGGCCGGTGTGCGCGAGATGATCTTCGTGACAGGACGTCACAAGCGGCCGATCGAGGATCACTTCGACATGACCTTCGAGCTCGAAGTAGCCCTGGAACAGTCGGGCAAGAACGAGCTGCTTGAGGTGGTGCGCAGCGTCAAGCCGGCTGATATGGAGTGCATCTACGTCCGGCAGGCCCAGGCGCTGGGTCTGGGGCATGCGGTGCTGTGCGGGCAGCGGCTGGTCGGCAACGAGCCCTTTGCGGTGCTGCTGGCTGATGATCTGATGATCGGTGAGCCGCCGGTGCTGGCGCAAATGGTCGAGCAGTTCGAGGAGTGGCGCGCTTCGATCCTGGCGGTGCAGGAAGTGCCGCTGGAACACACCCGTCGCTACGGGGTGGTCGCGGGGGTCCAGGTCGGCGAGCGGCTGCTCGATGTGCAGCGCATCGTCGAAAAGCCCGCCCCTGAAGCGGCACCGTCTCGCCTGGGTGTGGCCGGGCGCTACATCCTCACGCCGGGCGTGTTTCACGAGATTGCCAATCAGCCGCGCGGCGTCGGTGGCGAAATCCAGTTGACGGATGGCATTGCAGCGCTGCTGCGTCGCGAAAAGGTGTTCGCCTATCAGTACGTTGGCAAGCGCTATGACTGCGGCAGCAAGGAAGGCTTCCTGGAGGCCAACGTCGAGCTGGCGCTCAACCACCCGCAGCTCGGTGCAGGGTTCCGCAACTACCTGAAATCGCTCGAACTCTGAGCCAGTGCTGCGGCGGCAGCCGCGCCTGCTGTCGGCGGACTCAGCGGTGCCGGATCCAGTGCACGATCTCCTGGGTGCCGACCGTCTGCTGCTCGATCAGCTCGTGGCCGCTCTGACGCGTGAACATCTTGAAGTCGCGCAGCGAGCCGGGGTCCGAGCTGATGACCTTCAGCACACTGCCCGAGGGCATATCGGCCAGGGCCTTCTTGGCCTTGAGGATCGGCAGCGGGCAGTTCAGGCCGCGGGTGTCGAGTTCGAGATCGGCATTCATGTCGAGAGGTCCCGGACTCCGGTTGGGTCCGGCTGAATCGGGCTGACGTTGAGGACAAGCTGCATTCTCAGCCCGGACGCCCGTGCCCAGGCGCGCGTCTCCTCTTCCAGCAGATAACGAAGACGCAGGGCTGCACTGCTTTGCGGGTCCTGGGGACGCAGTTCGAACATCACCTGACGGCGTCCGGCATCGATGTGAATCTGATCGGCCAACCCGGCATCGCGCCCCTGGCAGATCAGGGCCGCCAGGCGCAGGCACAGCAACTTGCGAATCGATTCGTCGGTGCCGAGCCGGGGGCGTTGCGCCGGTAGCGCCCCCTGGTAATGGCCGATCAGCCAGGCCAGCTGCTGCTGCTCGCCCAGCGAAAAACCTGGAGCATCGGCGTGCTCGACCAGATAGGCGCCGTGAACGTGGGGCTCTTGGTGCGACAGCGTTCGTCCGATCTCGTGCAGCGCCGCAGCCCAGCCGAGCTGGCGCAGCTGGGTCAGCTCGGATTGAGGTCGGATGCGGCGCATCAAATCGGTGGCGACCTGGCTGACCCGCCGGGCCTGGCGCAGATCGACCTGGAAACGGCGTTGCAAGTCCGCAACGGTTTGGTCGCGCAGATCCTGTTGCCCGGGCAACAGGCCGTTGCGCGAGCGCAGGCGTTCTTCCAGATCGAAGACCACACCCTGGCGCAGCGCCCCGCGTGCCGGCAGCAGTGCTTCGATGCCAAGGTGCATGACCAAGGTGTACAGGATCGCCAGTCCGCTGGCCAGGATGCTCTTGCGGCTGCCTTCCAGACCGGCCAGCGTCAGCCGGTCGAGACGGCCGGCCTCCAGGCAGGCCGTGATGGCCCAACGCAGTCCTTCCGGGGTGATCGTGCCGTTGGTGATGCGGTTGGCCAGCAGGATGTCGGCGATCGAAGCGGCGGTTCCCGAGGACCCCAGCGCCTCCTGCCACTGGGTGGCTGTGAAGGTGCCGAAGCCGGAGCTGAAGGCCGCGGCTGTGCTGATCTGTGCGGCCCGGAACGCTGCAGCGGTGTAGCGGCCATCCGGGAAGAAGCGCTGGGATAGCCCGATGCAGCCGACCGGGAACGACTCCATCGCCAGGGTCTGCGATCCGCGGCCCAGAATCAGCTCGGTTGAGCGACCGCCGATGTCGATCACCAGCCGGGGACGGCGTGAAGGCTGGAGCCGCGAGACGCCCAGATAGATCAGCCGGGCCTCCTCGCGGCCGCCGATCAGTTCGATCGGATGCCCGAGCACATGCTCGGCCCGCTGAATGAAGCTCTCTCGGTTGGTGGCTTCGCGCAGCGTCTGGGTCGCGACGACACGGACATGGATGCCGGGCACCTGATCGATGCGATCGCGAAAGCGCGCCAGACAGGCCAGACCGCGCCGGATCGCCTCTTCGCTCAATTGCCCTTCCGGACCCAGACCGGCGCCAAGCCGCACGGCCTCCTTCAGGTAGTCCATCCGGTTGTATCGCCCATCACGCAGTCGGCCCAGTTCCAGGCGGAAGCTGTTGGAGCCGATATCGATCGCGGCAAAGCTATGCGGATGGGGCATCGGAAGCATGGCGCGAATTGTCCCCGCGAAGAGGGGGTGGATGTGTGATTTTTAGAATGCCGCTTCACGTTTGAGCCCACCAGGAAAGTCCGGAAATGAGCCTTGTCCTTCCATCCCCCCTTGAGACCGATTCCCGTGATCCGGCCCTGAATCGCCGTGATTTTGTCCGTACCGGTGTTGGCGTCGGGTTTGCCGCCGCCGTCTGGCCGGTCGTGGCCGAAACCACCAGGCAGACGACGTCAGCGGGACTGGAGGTTGGCGAGGTCACGATCGACGTTCAGGGCTTTGCCATGCCAGCCTACCGGGCCATGCCGGCCGGGGCGAAGAACGCGCCGGTGATTCTGCTGGTCAGCGAGATCTTCGGGGTGCACGAACACATCGCCGATGTAGCCCGCCGGCTGGCGCATCAGGGCTATTTGGTCATTGCGCCCGAGTTGTTCGTGCGGCAGGGCGACGCCGGTAATTACGCCGAAATCGGCAAGCTGATGAGCGAGGTGATAGCCAAGGTGCCGGATGCCCAGGTGATGGGCGATCTCGATGCCTGTGTGGCCTGGGCCACGGCTCAGGGCGGCGATACCTCCCGGCTGGGTATCACCGGCTTTTGCTGGGGTGGGCGCATCACTTGGCTGTATAGCGCCCACAACCCGAAGGTCCGTGCGGCAGTCGCCTGGTACGGCCGACTGGTGGGCAATGTCTCGCCGCTGACGCCGAAACACCCGCTCGATCTGGCCGGGCAGCTTCAGGCGCCGGTGCTGGGTCTATATGGCGGTGCGGACGCCGGTATCCCGCTGGAAAGCGTGGAGAAGATGCGTGCTGTCCTTAAGACCGGCTCACAGGCAGCGCAGCGCAGTGAGTTTGTGGTTTACCCTGACGCCCCCCACGCCTTCCATGCCGACTACCGCCCCAGCTATCGACGCGAGGCGGCCGAGGATGGCTGGAAGCGTTGCCTGGGCTGGTTCAGGCAGCATGGGGTGATCTGAAGGATTCCATGACCCTGCTGTCCATCATCGTCGCCACCTTTGCGGGTGGCGTGCTGTCCGTCGCTTTGGCGGCCTTTCTGACCTTCCAAGTGCTCGGGCGGGTGGTGCCGCACATGGTCAGCCTGTCCACCGGTGTGCTGCTGGGTACGGCGCTGCTGCATGTCCTGCCCGAGGCTTTTGAGAGCCAGGCGGGTTCGCATGAGCTGTTCCTGACTCTGCTGGGCGGGTTGCTGTTTTTCTTCCTGCTGGAGAAGGCGGAGTTGTATCGCCATGGCCACCATCACGAGGGTGACGATCCGCATCACCACCATCGCCACGGTTTTGATGCGGCACAGGCCGGTCGGGGCGGCTGGAGCGTGCTGGTCGGCGACAGCATTCATAACTTCTGCGACGGGGTGCTGATCGCCGCGGCTTTTCTGACTGATGTGCAGTTGGGCTGGATCACCGCGGCTGCGGCGATCGCGCACGAGATCCCGCAGGAGATTGGCGACACCATCGTGCTGCTCAACGCCGGGTTCTCGCGGGCACGGGCGCTGGCCTATAACGCGCTGTCCGGGCTGGCGGCGGTGGCGGGCGGGGTGCTGGGCTACTACGTGATCGGCCCCTTCCAGGAGATGCTTCCGTACTTTCTGGTTGTGGCGTCGAGTAGCTTCATCTACATCGCCGTGGCCGATTTGATTCCACAGATGCAGCAGCGCCTGCACTGGCGTGAAACGGCTGCGCAACTGATGTGGATGGGGGTCGGGCTGGTGGCGATTTCGGTGATCGTCGGCGGAATGCATCGCCATTGATCTGGCCCCGGGCGGGGGCGGATACCCCGCCCGCTACACTGAACGCTTCAACAGCAGTTCACTGGAAATTCGTCATGAAGTGGTCGAGGACGATGGGTCAAGCCGTGCGGCAGGCCTGTCTCGGGGTAGGTCTGGGTTGGGTCGCCTCGGCGAGTATCGTGGCGGCTCAGCCGGCCGCGGCAGGGCCGTCCAAGCCACCCATCTTCGTGCTCAATTCGCTCGACGCGAATCTGAGCATGATCGACTCGGTGTCGCTCAAGGAACTGCGCCGCATCCCGGTCGGCAAGGAGCCACACCATCTCTACCTCGCCCCGGACGAGAAATCGCTGCTGGTGGCCAATGCGCTGGGTAACTCACTGACCCTGGTGGACCCGCGCACCGGTGAAATTCAACGCGTGATCGGTGACATCCTCGACCCGTATCAGCTGCGCTTTTCTCCCGATATGAAGTGGTTTGTGACGGCGGCCAACCGGCTCAACCACATCGATATCTTCCGCGCTGGCAAGACGGCTGATGGCAAGCTCGACCTGCAACTGGCCAAGCGCATCCCGGCCGGCAAGACCCCGAGCCACGTCATCATCGACAGCCGCAGCACGGTGGTCTACGGCAGCTTGCAGGACAGCGATCAGCTCATCGCCATCGACCTGGCCACGCAGACGCCGCGCTGGACCATTCCGGTGGGCAAGATGCCGGCCGATGTGTTTCTCACCCCCGATGACAAGACGCTGTTGGTCGGTTTGACGGGGGACTCGGTGGTGGAGGCTTGGGACGTCAGTAGCCCGACGCCGAAGCTGATCAAGCGCATCCCGACCGGCGAGGGCGCCCACGCCTTCCGCGCCTGGGGGGACAAGCGCCATCTGCTGGTCAGCAACCGGGTGGCCAACTCCATCAGCCGCATCGACATGCAGACGCTGTCGGTGGTCGAGACCTACCCGGCGCCGGGTGGCCCGGATTGCATGGATCTGTCGGCCGACCGCAAGTTCATTTATGTGGCGTCGCGCTGGGCGCGCAAGCTCAGCGTGATCGACACGGTGCAGAAGAAGGTGGTGCATCAGGTCGATGTCGGCAAGTCGCCGCATGGCGTGTGGCTGCTGGACCATGCCGGGCGGCAATGACCCGACGGGAGGCCGTGTGAACAGGATCGTGATCAAGGGCGTAGCGGTGATTGGCGCTGCGGTCATCGGGGGGGCGGCTGGCGCTGCTGGGGCCGAGGCTCCGCTGCTGAACCAACCCGGCTGCGGCAAGCCGGTCTATCTGACCTTCGATACCGGTCATATGGGCGTGGCGCCGCTGATCGC
>DALYHR010000009.1:9658-20948 GCA_031970775.1 Burkholderiaceae bacterium
CGCTCGGCGCAACGCTTCACGGCGATGAGCGGCGGGGGCCACATCGCCCCGATTTACCGCGCCCCGGGTGGCAAGTTCTCGGCGCGTTTTCAGGCGGCGATCGAGCAGTGCGGCTACAAGGTGGTGCCCTGGAGTCCGGCGGGTTTCCTGGGTGACGAGTTGCCGAGCGACCGCTATCCGAACGCGAAGCTGCTGAACCAGGCGCTGCGCGACATCCGCCCGGGTGACATTCTGGCCGCGCACTTGGGCATCTGGTCGCGCAAGGACCCCTGGGCGCCGGCGGTGCTGGAGCCGCTGGTGACCGGGCTGCTCAAGAAGGGCTACTGCTTTGCCACGATCGCCGAGCACCCTGACTATCGCGACTGGGTCCGCACGGCCAGCGCCCGGACCAAATGATTGAGGCGGGTCTTGAGGTCCTGACCGGTTGGTTCGGTCAGGCGCAGCAGGCTCTCTACGAGTGGGCTGTGCAGCCACTGGTCTTCGCCCTGGGCGGTGCCTCGATTCTTGAGGATGCCTATAACGCCACCGGCTGGCTGCTGGTCGGTCTGATTCAGCTGTCGATCATGGTGCTGCTGATCGCTCCGCTACAACGCTGGCGACCGGCCGAGACCTGGGCTCAGACCGAGGCGGTTCGGCGCTCGATCCGTCTCGACGTGATCTACACCCTGATCCACCGGCTGGGGGTGATCCGCGTGGCGCTGTTCTTTGCGGTCGATCCGCTCTGGGATGCGCTGTGGGGCTGGCTGGCGGTGCAGGGCATCGGCGGCGTTCAGCTCGACGCGCTGATCGCGCCGCTGTGGTCCGGGGTGACCGACACGGCATTGGCCGGGTTTCTGATCTACCTGATTGCCTTCGATCTGGCCGACTACGCGCTGCACCGGGCGCAGCATCGCTACGACTGGTGGTGGGCGCTGCACGCGGTGCATCACAGCCAGCGCCAGATGACGATGTGGACCGATAGCCGTAACCATCTGCTCGATGACCTGCTACGCGACGCGTTGATGGTCACGCTGGGGCATGCCATCGGGGTGGCGCCGGGGCAGTTCGTGGCGGTGGTGGCCTTCACGCAGCTGGTCGAGAACTTCTCGCACGCCAATCTGCGCCTGAGCTTTGGCTGGCTGGGCGAGCGGTTGCTGGTCGGGCCGCGTTTCCATCGGCTGCACCACGCTATCGGGCTCGGCCACGAATCCGATCAGGGCAGCGGCACGCTGGGCGGGCATAACTTCGCCGTGCTCCTGCCGGTCTGGGATCTGCTGTTTGGTACGGCGCGTTTTGGCAACTCGGGCCTTGAGCCGACCGGCATCCGCGATCAGGTCGAGCAGGGCCGTGACTACGGCGAGGGCTTCTGGGCGCAGCAGTGGCTGGGGCTGAAGCGGCTGGCGGGTCGGGCCTGATCAGGCTTTGAACGAACGAGGAGACGCATATGGCGCGCGGTTGGGGGCTGATCATCATCGGGGACGAGATCCTGTCGGGCAAACGCCAGGACCGTCATATGGCCAAGGTCATCGATTTGCTCAGCGCACGCGGGCTGGCGCTGGACTGGGTGCGTTACGTCGGTGACGACCCGCAGCGCATCACGGCCACCCTGCGCGAGGCCTTCGTGAGCGGTGATGTGGTGTTCTCGTGTGGCGGCATTGGTGCGACCCCCGACGACCACACCCGGCAGTGTGCAGCTGAGGCCTGCGGTCGGCCGCTTGAAGCCCACCCTGAGGCTATCGCCTTGATCGAACAGCGCATGCGAGAGCTGGCCGCCTCGCGGGGCGAGACCTATGACGCAGCGGCTCCGGACAACATTCACCGAATGAACATGGGCGTGCTGCCGCAAGGCGCCACGCTAATCCCCAACCCGTACAACCGCATTCCGGGCTTTTCGGTCGGCGATGTGCATTTCGTGCCGGGCTTTCCGGTGATGGCGCATCCGATGATCGAGGCCTTGCTGGATGGGTGCTATGCCGCTGAACACGGCGACCGGCAGCAGACCGAGCGCTCGGTGCTGGTCTTCGAGGCGTTCGAGGCGATGCTCACACCGCTGATGATCGAACTGGAGTCCCGCTTCGAGGGCATCCGCATCTTTAGCCTGCCGAGTGTCGATCACCCGGTCCATGGCCGCCATATCGAGCTGGGTGTCAAGGGCCGCGAGCCGGAGGTCGGGCTGGCTTTTGCCTGGCTGAAGCAGCAGCTGGAGGCTATGCCCGTTCGTCTGGGCGCCGAACTGGTGCGGCCCTGAAAGGTGTTGCACCAGTGTGGTGCGTGCTGATTTGATCTGTGTTCAACATGGTGCATTCGTGGACGAATGCACACGCAGAGCGCCGCTGGACGCGGGCATGCTTTCTGCTACATTCGCATGCCCCCGCGATTCGGCGGGGACCACTCACACCCGTTAACGCACACATTCCATCTCGCTAGGAGTCTCTGATGGCCAAGACCGTCGCCGACGTGATGAAGATGGTGAAGGAAAACGAAGTCAAGTTCGTTGACTTCCGCTTCACCGACACCCGTGGCAAGGAGCAGCACGTCTCCGTGCCCGTTTCGGCATTCGATGAAGACAAGTTCGCGTCGGGTCACGCCTTCGACGGTTCGTCGATCGCCGGCTGGAAGGGCATCGAAGCCTCCGACATGCTGCTGATGCCGGATCCGAACACGGCCAACATCGATCCGTTCTTCGACGAGCCGACGCTGATCCTGACCTGCGACGTCATCGATCCGACCGACGGCAAGCCCTACGAGCGCGATCCGCGTTCGCTGGCCCGTCGCGCCGAAGCCTATCTGAAGTCGTCGGGCCTGGGCGACACCGCCTACTTCGGTCCGGAACCCGAATTCTTCGTGTTCGACAGCGTTCGCTGGGGCAACGAGATGGGCGGTTCGTTCTTCCAGGTCGATGCTGAAGAGGCAGCCTGGAACTCGAGCAAGGACTACGAGCACGGCAACAAGGGCTATCGTCCCAGCGTCAAGGGCGGCTACTTCCCGGTGCCCCCGGTCGACAGCGGCCAGGACATGCGTTCGGAGATGTGCCTGATCCTGGAAGCCATGGGCATCCCGGTCGAAGTGCATCACCACGAAGTGGCCAACGCCGGCCAGATGGAAATTGGCACCAAGTTCAGCTCGCTGGTCGAGCGCGCTGACTGGACCCAGCTGCAAAAGTACATCATCAACAACGTGGCTCACGCCTACGGCAAGACGGCAACGTTCATGCCGAAGCCGATCGTTGGTGACAACGGTTCGGGCATGCACGTTCACCAGTCGGTCTGGAAGGACGGCAAGAACCTGTTTGCTGGCGACGGCTATGCCGGTCTGTCTGATTTCGCCCTGTATTACATCGGCGGCATCATCAAGCACGCTCGCGCCCTGAACGCGATCACCAACCCGGGCACCAACAGCTACAAGCGTCTGGTTCCGGGCTTCGAAGCCCCGGTGAAGCTGGCCTACTCGGCCAAGAACCGCTCGGCCTCGATCCGTATCCCGTTCGTGGCCAACCCCAAGGGTCGTCGCGTCGAAGCCCGTTTCCCGGATCCCTCGGCCAACCCGTACCTGGCTTTCGCCGCCCTGCTGATGGCCGGTCTGGACGGCGTGGAAAACAAGATCCATCCGGGCGAAGCCGCCACCAAGGATCTGTACCACCTGCCGCCGGAAGAGGACGCTCTGGTCCCGACCGTCTGCCACAGCCTGGATCAGGCCCTGGAGTATCTCGACAAGGATCGCGCCTTCCTGACCAAGGGTGGCGTGTTCACCGATGCCTACATCGATGCCTACATCGAACTGAAGATGCAGGAAGTCACCCGCTTCCGCATGGCCGTGCATCCGGTCGAGTACGACATGTACTACCAGCTGTGATGGTTTTCACGGTCGCCACCTCGGGGCGGCCGTGGACCTCGCAACGCCAAGGAGACGACTTCGGTCGTCTCTTTTCATTTGCGGCGATACTCGCCCGCGTTCCAGTTTTGAACTTCGGAGGGATGTGATGGGTCGATGGTCGTGCGCTGTCGCCGCTGCAGTGCTCGGGCCGGCGCTGTTGCCGGTGGCATGGGCTGCGGGTGATGGGCAGGTCTTTCGCTGCCCGGGCAATCTCTATACCGATCAGATCTCGGCCCGCGAGGCCGCCGCGCGCGGTTGCAAGACCCTCGATGGCGCGCCGATCACCGTGGTGCAGACCTCTGCGCCGCGCCGGGCCGCCAGTGGCAATGCCGCGCCGGTGCTGTCAGCCGGGCCGGCCAGCGCTCGCATCGAGCCGGCCGAGCAGCGCGCCCGCGACACCGATGCCCGCCGCATCCTGGAGGCCGAACTGCGCAAGGAAGAAGAGCGACTGACGCAGTTGCAAAAGGACTACAACGGCGGCGAGCCCGAGCGCCGAGGCGATGAGCGCAATTTCTCCCGATACCAGGAGCGAGTCGCCGACATGAAGGCCGCCATTGCCCGCAAGGAGGCGGACATCGCGGCGATCCGTCGTGAATTGTCCAAGCTCACCACGCCTTGATGAGGCGCGAGCTGTTCTCCATGGCTTCGACCGTTATTCCTGACTTTTCGTCCTTTGATCATCTCGCCACCCTGGTGGCCGTGACGCGCCCGGACGGGCAATGCGTGTTCGCCAACGCGGCTTTCGAGGATCTGCTCGGACTGCCGCGCCGCATCCTGTTGCAGCACAACGCGCTGGACTGGTTCGTCCAGCGCCAGACGCTGCAGGCCACGGTCGATTCGGTGCTGCGCAACGAATTCCGCTCGGGCCGGTTCGACGCTGCGCTGCGCCGACCGGGGGCTGGCCCCTGGCAGGACCCGCTGCCGGTGCACGTCATCATCACCCGCATCGAGCGCACGGAACTGGTGTTGATCGAAGGAGTCGAGATCAGCCAGCAGGCTCGGCAGGAGCGCGAGGCGCGCACGCTCGATCAGGTGCGGGTCAGCAAGGAGCTGGTGCGCAATCTGGCCCACGAGATCAAAAACCCGCTCGGGGGGATCCGGGGTGCAGCCCAGCTGCTCGAACTCGATCTGACCGACAAGTCGCTGATCGAATACACCCAGGTGATCGTGCATGAGGCCGATCGCCTGCAGGCCCTGGTCGACCGACTGCTGGCCCCGCATCGACGCCCCCACGTGGTGGCGGACGTCAATATCCATGAGGTGCTGGAGCGGGTGCGCTCTTTGGTGCTGGTCGAGTATTCGCGCGGCTTGCAGATCGTGCGCGACTATGACGCGTCGCTGCCGGAATTCCGGGGCGACCGCGAGCAGCTGATTCAGGCCGTGCTCAACATCACCCAGAACGCCGCGCAGGCGCTGGCGCAGCGACGCCAGGACAGCGGCGATGCCCGCATCATCTTTCGCACCCGGGTGGCCCGGCAGGTCACGATCGGGCTGCAACGATATCGTCTGGCACTGGAATTGCATATCGAGGACAACGGACCCGGCGTGGCGGCCGAGATCCGGGATCGCATCTTCTTCCCGCTGGTCTCTGGTCGGGATGGCGGATCGGGCCTCGGGCTGACTCTGGCGCAGGACTTCATCCAGCAGCACCAGGGCACCATCGAGTGCGAGAGCGAACCCGGGCGGACGCTGTTCCGGATCCTGATTCCGTTGCCCTGAAATCCTCGCCGGCCCATATCGGTGGGGGTTCCGGGGCGCGACCTACAAGTCGAACAAGTGAGGCAGGCTCGGCGATGAAACCCATCTGGATCGTGGATGACGATCAATCCATCCGGTTCGTGCTCGAAAAGGCGTTGGCCCGGGAGGACTTTCCGGTACGCAGCTTCACCAATCCGCGCGACGTGCTCGCGGCCCTGCAGCAGGGCGACACACCACAGGTGCTGGTCAGCGATATCCGCATGCCGGGGGGCTCTGGCATCGACCTGCTCGGCAAGGTGCATGAACAGCACCCCGGGCTGCCGGTCATCATCATGACCGCCTACTCGGACCTGGACAGCGCCGTCTCGGCGTTCCAGGCCGGGGCCTTCGAATATCTGCCCAAACCATTTGATCTGTCCAAGGCCGTCGAGCTGATTCGCCGGGCGGTCGACGAGAGCGTGCGCGAGCAGCAAGTCGAGGAGCAGCAGGCCACTGCCATGCCCGAGATGCTGGGGCAGGCCCCGGCAATGCAGGATGTGTTCCGCGTGATTGGCCGGCTCAGTCAGAGCCATGTCACGGTGCTGATCACCGGCGAATCCGGCTCGGGCAAGGAGCTGGTGGCCCGTGCGCTGCACCGGCACAGTCCGCGCGCCCAGGGGCCATTCGTGGCGATCAATACCGCGGCGATTCCGAAGGATCTGCTCGAATCCGAGTTGTTCGGACATGAGCGCGGCGCCTTCACCGGCGCGCAGGCGATGCGGCGCGGCCGCTTCGAGCAGGCTGAGAATGGCACGCTGTTTCTCGACGAAATCGGCGATATGCCGTTTGATTTGCAGACCCGGCTGCTGCGGGTGCTCAGCGACGGGCAGTACTACCGCGTCGGTGGCCATCAGCCGATCCGCGCCAATGTGCGGGTGATTGCCGCCACCCATCAGCGGCTCGAGGATCGGGTGCGTGAAGGCACCTTCCGCGAGGATCTGTTTCACCGGCTCAACGTGATCCGACTGAGGCTGCCGGCGCTGCGCGAGCGCCGCGAGGATATTCCGGTGTTGGCCCGGCATTTTCTGGCGCGCAGTGCACGAGAACTCGGGGTCGAGCCCAAGCGACTAGCCGATGCGGCGCTGCAGCTGGTGGCGGCCTTCGACTTCCCGGGCAATGTGCGTCAGTTGGAGAACCTGTGCCACTGGCTGACTGTGATGGCGCCGGCACAGGTGATCGACCCGAAGGATTTGCCGCCCGAGGTGCTGGCCTTGGCGCCGGAGGCCCTGATGCCGGTCGCCGTAAGCAGCGGGCAACCATCCGCGATGGTCGGGGCGGGCTCGTCCGAGCCGGGTCTCAACCCGGCGGTGGGTGCCGGAGGTGCGCTGGGCGACTGGTTGCGCAGTCTGGAAGGGCAGGTGCGCGACAGCCTGGATCGCGGTGAGGCCGATGTCTGGGACCGCCTCAGCCGGGACTTCGAAGCCTGTCTGATTCGCGTGGCGCTGGCCAGCACACGTGGGCGACGCATTGAAGCCGCGCAAAAGCTGGGGATCGGGCGCAACACCATCACGCGCAAGATTCAGGATCTCGGGCTGGAGGAGTCCTCAGGATCACGCGGCCTCTGAGGTCGATGGACTCGAACTTGACCTGTCTCAAATCACGCAAGGCGACCTTGGGGGAAATTGCCGCACCTCTGTCCTGCTGCGGACAGACGGCAACTCACAGGGACTGGTCGAGTCACATCAATCATGGGTGTTTATCTGGGGGCGGATGCGCCCAAGCCATCCGGAGGCGCTGTGCGGCCCCGGCGCCGTCCGGCTTCACCGCCGCCGGCTCCTCAGGATCCCGCGCCCTGGCAGGCGATCCTGGGCGGAGCACCGCTGGCCGCTGCAGAGTTTGACCTGCTGTCGCGGCTGACGATTCGGCGCGAAATCACAGCCGGCGAGGTGGTGTGGCCGGAAGGCAGTGTCATCGACGGGTTGCTGCTGATTCTGCGCGGCGATGTGGTGCTGGGTTCGCGTGATCCGGGTTCCGGCACCTTTCGCACCGAGCGCAGCCTGACCGGCCCGGCCTGGCTGGATCTGAGTTCGGCCTGGCTGGGGTTGCCGGCAGCGGTCGAGGCGCTGGCCCTGTCGGATGTGACGCTGGCTGAGTTGCCGCTATCCGACCTGCGTTCGCCTATGAGCGAGCACCCGGCGCTGATCCTGCGGCTGTGCACGGCGCTGGCTCAGCAGGTTCAGGAGCTGTCGGCGTCCTCGCGCAACCTGATCCATCACCAGGCGTCGGTGCGATTTGCGCAGTGGCTGCTGCATCGCTGTCCGGCAGGTGACCTTGGACCGGCCACCGAAGTGCGCCTGCAGGAGCGCAAGCGCGATATTGCCCATCAACTGGGTATGACGCCCGAGACCCTGTCGCGGCTGATTCGCAGTCTGGAACAGCAGGGCTTGATTCAGGTGGAGGGCTATGTGGTGCGGATTCCCGACCTCGCAGCACTTCGCGCCCTGTGTGGCAGGCGCGAATCGACGCTCGTGTGAAGCACTGCTTAGCAGGCAAACCCCCGCTTTGGCACTCGCCGTTTGAGAGTGCTAGACTGAAATCAGCTCTTCGGAGGGGTTTTCCATGACTTCCATGTCGTTGTCGATGCCGTCGTCTCAAGCCTTGGTGGCCCGTGACCCGTGGTCGCTTGTGCCGTCTCTGGGCAATCTGGATGCGTACATCACGGCTGTCAATCGTCTGCCGATGCTCACGGCTGAGGAAGAAATTTCGCTGGCCCGCCGCCTGCGCCAGGATGCTGATCTGGACGCTGCAGGCCGTCTCGTGCTGTCGCACCTGCGTCTAGTGGTGTCGGTGTCGCGTCAGTACCTGGGGTACGGTTTGCCGCAGGGCGATCTGATCCAGGAAGGCAATGTCGGCCTGATGAAGGCGGTCAAGCGTTTCGACCCGGAGCAGGGTGTGCGCCTGGTGAGCTACGCCATGCACTGGATCAAGGCCGAGATCCACGAATACATCCTGAAGAACTGGCGCATGGTCAAGGTTGCGACGACCAAGGCGCAGCGCAAGCTGTTCTTCAATCTGCGCTCGATGAAGCAGCAGTTCAAGGGCGATGCCGCTGAAGGGGACACCCATCGGGCAGGCCTGTCTGCGGCCGAGATCGATATCGTTGCGCGCGAACTCAATGTGCGCCGCGAAGACATCCTCGAGATGGAGACCCGTTTCGCCGGTGGAGATGTGGCACTCGAGGGGGGCTCGGACGACGAGGACGATGCTGTCTTCGCCCCGATTGCCTATCTGGCCGACGATCGGCAGGAGCCGACCCGGTTGATCGAGATGCGTCGGCGTGACGAACTGGCGGGGCCGGGGCTGTTGCGTGCGCTCGACGCCCTGGACGAGCGCAGTCGTCGCATCGTTGAGGAGCGCTGGCTCAAGGTCAACGACGACGGTTCGGGCGGCATGACGCTGCACGAACTGGCCGCTGAATACGGCGTCAGTGCCGAGCGGATCCGCCAGATTGAAGTGGCCGCGATGAAGAAGATGCGCAAGGCGCTGACCGAAGCGTCCTGACGGTCTGACTGCTTCCCCGTGGGGTTGTCTGTGCAGCGCGTGCGGATCTGGGACCTGCCCACGCGGCTCTTCCACGCAGCGCTGTTGCTGCTTCTGGTTCTGACCGAGTTCACTGCACAGATTGGTGCCGACTGGATGCTCTGGCATCTGCGTCTGGGCTCGCTGCTGGGCGTGTTGCTGTTGTTTCGTCTGGTCTGGGGCGGGGTTGGGGGGCGCTGGTCTCGGTTCAGTCACTTTGACGTCACGCCGCGAAAGCTGCTGGCTTATGTCCGGGGGCGAACTCAGAGCCGCTGGCCGGGGCATAACCCGCTGGGTGCACTGTCGGTCCTGACCTTGCTGCTGCTGTTGGCGGTTCAGGTGGGGTCGGGCATGCTGGCCGATGACGAAGTGGCGTACGCCGGTCCGTGGGCGCTGCAGGTGTCCACCGAGGTATCACAGTGGGCTACGGCATGGCATGCCCATGCGGGTCATGGGCTGTTGCTCGGATTCATTGCGCTGCACATTGCGGCCGTGCTGTTCCATCAGTTCCTGAAGGGTGACGATTTGATCGGGCCCATGCGCCATGGGGATCGTGTCTGGGCCAAGACGGCCGAGGGAGTCGAGCCGTCGCGGGATGACATGCGCAGCCGAGTTCTGGCGTTGATCATTGTTGGGGGTTGTGCCGGGGTCTGGCTCTTCGGGCTGGGAGGCTGGCCCGGTTAGACTTTCGCGCCATGTCAACTGATGCAGCGAACGGGCCGATCCGGTTGGTCGTCCCCCAGGGCGATCGACAGATCGAAGAGGTCCGCCGGATATTCCGGGACTATGCGCGGTCGCTGTCGGTCGATTTGACGTTTCAGAGCTTCGAGGCCGAACTTGCTGAATTGCCGGGGCCTTACGAATCCCCCCAGGGAGGCTTGTTGCTGGCGATGGTCGGCAACGAGGTGGCAGGCTGTGGGGCCTTTCGCCGGATCACGGATGTCGACTATCCCAACGCCTGCGAGATGAAGCGACTGTTCGTTCGGCCCGGCTTTCGCCGGTTAGGGCTGGGTCGCAGGTTGGCCAGAGAGCTGATCGATCGCGCCACACAGGCGGGATACACGACGATGCTGCTGGATACTCTGGACGAGATGGAGACTGCGCGCGAGCTGTACGTGACGCTTGGTTTCGTCGAAGTGCCCCCCTACTACTACAGCCCGGTTCCTGGTGCGCATTACCTCTGCGTCGATCTGGGACAGGTGGCTTCCAGCTATTAATCCGGACCTTGGGCATGAAGATCTCTCACCAGAGCCTCGGGCTTCGCCCGGTCAGTGCGACCTGCCTGCTGGGCGAGTCGCCGTTTTGGCATCCGCAGGAGCAATGCCTGTACTGGGTAGACATCCCGGGGCGGCAAATCTGTCGACTCGACCCGGTCAGCGGTCAGGAACTGCGTTGGGATGTGCCATCCGAGCCGGGCTGTATCGCGCCCTCGAGGCATGGGGGGCTGCTGGTTGCGCATCGGGATGGTATCGACCGTTTCGACCCGGTCGAGGGACGCTGCCTTGAGAGAATCGTGGACGCCCCGTATGACCCCACGCTGCAGCGCTTCAACGACGGGCGCTGTGATGCCAATGGTCGCTTCTGGATCGGAACCCTCTACGAACCCCGAGACCAGGCGTTGGCCGGACTGTATTGCCTCGAGCGACCCGGCGATGACGGCCCCGTAACGCTGACCTTGCGCGCTGGTGATGCCACGACCGCCAATGGGCTGGCCTGGAGCGCCGATGGGCTCGCCATGTACTGGGCGGATTCGAAGACGCACCGGATCGATTGCTTTGGCTTCGATCCAGCGACAGGTGCTCTGTCGGGGCGCCAAGTCTGGAAGCGCTTCCCAAACCAGGGCGAGACGCCGGTGGGGCAGCCCTACGGGGGGCGGCCAGATGGTGCGGCCGTGGATATCGAAGGGTGCTACTGGACGGCGCTATACGAGGGGGGGCGCCTGCTTAGGCTGTCTCCGCAAGGAGAGACCCTGCTCGACATCGACCTGCCTGTTCGCTGTCCCACCATGCCAGCCTTCGGCGGAAGCGATCTTCGGACGCTTTATCTGACGACAGCCAGCATCAAGCGGTCGCCCGAGGAGATGGCGAACACACCGTGGGCCGGAAAAGTGCTGGCGTTGACTGTCGATGTGCCAGGTCTGCCGGTTGCCTTCGCGGCGGTCTGATCCGCATCAAAGCTTGAG
>DALYHR010000010.1:0-20473 GCA_031970775.1 Burkholderiaceae bacterium
ACTGCGCAATGCGGTGCGTGACACGGATGTCTATGTTGTCGGGCAGTCGGCGGGGAGCGCCTGGGCTGGGGGATGTGCTGATCCCCGTGGGTGAGGCCAGCCCGGTGGCGATCAGCGTGAAGGTCAGCAGCGACAGGCTGGTCGAAACCAGCACGATCCGGCCAACCCGGCCGGTGTCGGCGCCGTAGCGCTGGGCCAGCGTCGAGACCTGAGTGGCCGCGGGCAGCGCAGCGGTCAGTACCAGCGCGATCAGGGTCGAGGAGCTGATGGGCGCGCCGAGGTCGCGGATTGCCAGCCCGATCACCAGAATCAGCAGCGGATGCAGCAGCAGCTTGATCAGCCCCATCGGCAGTTCGCGCAGCAGCAATTGCGGCTCGGACAGCAGATGCCGGCCTGATTTGAGTTCCGAGGCACTGTGACCGGGCTGGTGCGGTTCGGTGTTCGGCACGGCGCGGGAGCGCCACATCATGGCACCTACCGTGAACAGGGCGATCGGGCTGGCGGCGTTGGCCAGCAGATCGACGCCGCGGTGCGCGGGCGCCAGCAACTCCAGATCAAAGGCCGTCATCACCGCGCCTCCCACCGCTGCCCAGGGCAGCGGGTTGAGCAGCGTGGCCAGCAGGGTGCGCAGCAGCGGGGTCTGGCATGACGGTGGCGGCTGACTCTCTCGTTCGAGCAGGCTGTCTTCAAAGGGTAGCGGCGGCTGGTACTGCTGCGCCTGAGCCAGGATGACGCAGAGCGTGCTGGTGATGAACAGGTCGACCAGCAGGGTGGTGATCATCGGCGCCGCTGCCGCTTGGCCGAGCAGGGCGGTCAGCAGGGGCAGGCCGAGCAGGGCGCTGTTGGGGAAGGCGGTGGCCAGTGCGCCGAAAGCGGCACTCTGGATGCCGATGCGCCGCGACAGCGTGATCGCCACGCTGAACGCCACCAGCGTCAGGGCGCTGCTGAGATAGATCGCGACCACCACCGGGTCGACCAGATGGCGCAGGGTGATCTGGCTGCCCAGATCGAACATCAGGGCCGGCAGCGCCACGTAGAGGACGAACACGTTCATGCCCGGCACCGCGTCGAGGGGCAGCAACTTCAGGCGGGCAGCCAGATAGCCTGCCAGCATGAGGGCAAAGAACGGTGCGATGACCGAGAGGATGGCCTGCATCGGACGGGTGATGAGTCGGGGGTGCCTTCAGCTTCAGAGGTCGGACCGGTGCGCTCCAGGCCGTCCGGATTCGACGGTGAAGCGCGCAGAGGTCGAAATGTTACTGTTCGGATCAAGGGCATTGTGCACTGAGCGCACCTCGACCGAGAGTTGTTGCGGGTCGGCCCTGAATCGAAGGTACCCGCGCTGATCGCTGCGGGCGTAATGAATGTGCGGATTGAAGGGGCGCGAGGCGTCGACTGCCGCTTGCGGCCGGCCGTGGCTGCTGATCGAGGTGCCGCAGAATTCGGTGGCGAGGGTGGGGGCGTCGGGGCGGTCGAAGTCGAGCTTCAGATCGGCGACCACGCTGGCGTGTATGTCACCGCCCAGCACCACGCAGCTGTCGATGCGTCGCTCCTTCAGACCCTGTAGCAGTCGCTGCCGGGCTGCTGGATAGCCGTCCCAGCCGTCGGTCCAGATTTGCCGCCCTTCCGGAGAGGTTGGGTCGGTGGCACTCCAGGGTGACATCAGCGTCTGCTGGGCCAGAAAATTCCAGGGCTGACGGGTGCTCCAGCCGTCCGCCAGCCAGGCTTCCTGTTCGGCACCCAGCATCGAACGCTGCGGATCGTTCAGATCGCTGCAGGCCGAGGCACGGATCATCCGCCCGCCGCCGCGCTCCGGGCTGCGGCAGGGCTGCACGCTGCGGTACTGCCGGCCGTCGAGCAGATGGAAACGCGCCAACGTGCCCCAGTCGGTGCGGCCGTAGATGCGGATGCGCGAGCCGACCGGGCGCATCGCCTTGGGTACCGGCTGATGCTCCCACCAGGCCTGGGTGGCGGCGGCGCGACGCTCGGCAAAGCCCGGGTCGGGGCGGCCGGGGACGGCGCCGGCGTAGTCGTTCTCGACTTCGTGGTCGTCCCAGGTCACCAGCC
The DNA here is from genome assembly GCA_031970775.1 of Burkholderiaceae bacterium. Lineage (GTDB taxonomy): Bacteria > Pseudomonadota > Gammaproteobacteria > Burkholderiales > Burkholderiaceae_C > Sphaerotilus. Next base: position 2,068 of record DALYHR010000010.1, read on the forward strand.
AGGGCGCGCAGGCGTGGGCGCGTTGCAGGGCCGGGTCGCTGCGGTATTGGGCGTAGCGCGCACGGTACTCGTCCAGGGTGCGGGCCGGGCCGGAACCGACATGGGTGCGGATGCGCCCGGCCACCGGGGCCGATTCGTAGATGTAGTCGCCCAGAAAGATCACCAGATCGAGGTTCTCGTCGGCCAGATGGCGCCAGGCGGCGTAGTGGCCGTGGTCCCAGCGCTGACAGGAGGCGATGGCGAAATCCAGGCTGGCCGCGACGCCGGGGGCCGGGGTCGTGCGGGTGCGGCCGACCGGGCTGGTCTGCCCCAGAGCGTGAAAACGGTAGAAATAAGGCCGACCCGGCGCGAGATCGACCGACTCGGCATGGACGCTGTGGGCCCAAGTCTCCCAGACAGTCTCGCTGCCGCGGGCGACGATGCGGCGGAAGTGCTCGTCCTCGGCCATCTCCCAGCGCACGTCGACTGCTGCCGGCAGATCCGGGCCGGTCAGTCGGGTCCAAAGCACCAGTGAACTCGGCTGAGGACAGCCCGAAGCGACGCCCAGGCCGAAGCGATCAATCGAGGGCTGGCCCAGTTGGCGGAGTGCGGCCGGCGCGCAGCCGCTCAACAGCACGCCGCCGAGTCCGGCCAGGGCCAGCTCCCGGCGGTTCAGACGGGTCGGACGGTCGGGGACCGGCGTATCAGGCGTGGGGCGATCAGACATCCGGGCGAGCCTATCTCGGGCAGCCTGAACCTGTCTGTCACCAGATCGCGGGGCTGCGGCACCGTTCACGGCCTGCCGGGCTGAATCGGTTGGCTATCATCCGCGCCCGCTACACCGCGCCCGCACCCGGGCTGATTCCGACGTGGCTGAAGCTCCCTCGACCCTCAACCCGGCCCAGATGGAGGCCGTCAATCATCTGAATGGCCCTTGCCTGGTGCTGGCTGGTGCCGGCTCGGGCAAGACCCGGGTGATCACCCACAAGATCGCCCGTCTGCTGCAGGCCGGGCTGCGCCCCGAACAGATCGCCGCCATCACCTTCACCAACAAGGCCGCACAGGAAATGCGCGAGCGCGCCCGCTCGCTGGTCGGGGCGAAGGCGGCGCAGAAGTTGGTCATCGCCACGTTCCACAGCTTGGGCGTGCGCATGCTGCGTGAGGACGGCGAGCGCCTCGGGCTGAAGCCGAAGTTTTCGATCCTCGATGCCGATGACGTGCTGGGTGTGTTGCGCGAAGCCGGTGCGACCACCGACGCCAAGCTGGCGCGGAGCTGGCAGTGGACCATCAGCCTGTGGAAGAACAACGGGCTTGATGCCGAGCAGGCCGAAAGCCTGGCGAGCAATGACGACGAGCGCGTTGCCGCGCGGGTGATGAAGCTGTATCAAGAGCGGCTCAATGCCTATCAGGCGGTCGACTTCGACGATCTGATCGGCCTGCCGCTGCGGCTGCTGCAGCACGACGAGACCGCGCGTACCAAGTGGCGCACCCTGCTGCGCCATGTGCTGGTCGACGAGTATCAGGACACCAACGCCACCCAGTACGAACTGCTCAAGGCGCTGGTGGGCGAGGGCCAGGATTCAGGGGTTTTCACCGCAGTGGGCGACGACGACCAGAGCATCTACGGCTGGCGCGGTGCCACGATCGAGAACCTCAAGCGTCTGCCGCAGGACTACCCGCAGCTCAAGGTGATTCCGCTGGAGCAGAACTACCGCTCCACCGCGGCGATCCTCAACGCCGCCAACAACGTCATCGCGCTGAACCCGAAGATCTTTCAAAAGAAGCTCTGGAGCGATCTGGGCGAGGGCGAACCGGTGCGGGTGGTCGAGTGCGATCACGAGGAGCACGAGGCCGAGCGGGCGGTGGCGCGCATTCAGTCGATTCGGGCCAACGCCACCGGCGCCCACACCGGGTCGACCGAGTGGAAGGACTTTGCCCTCCTCTACCGCGCCAATCACCAGAGCCGCAAGCTTGAAGAGGCGCTGCGCAAGGCGCAGATTCCGTACAAGGTCTCGGGCGGGCAGAGCTTTTTCGACCGCGCCGAGATCAAGGATCTGTGCGCCTGGCTGCGGCTGTGGGTCAACCAGGACGACGACCCGGCCTTCCTGCGCGCCATCACCACCCCGAAGCGCGGCATCGGCCACACCACGCTGGGGGCCTTGGGTGAGTTCGCCGGCAAGTGGAAGGTCAGTCTTTTTGAGGCGCTGTTCCAGGAATCGCTCGGCACGGTGCTCAACCGCAAGGCGATCGGCTCGCTGCACGAGTTCGGCCGCTATGTGAACGATCTGGAATACAAGGCGCGCCAGACCACCGGGGCCGAAGCGGCCCGGGCGATGCTGATGGAGTGGCTGATGGAGATCGGCTACGAGCAGCATCTGCACGACGGCGAGGACAACGACAAGGTGGCCGCAGCGCGCTGGGCCAACGTGATCGACTTCATCGACTGGATCGCCCGGCGCTGTGGCGGCGAGATCGAGAACGACGGCGGTCTGACGGTCGAAACCGAGCGCCGCAGCGTGCTCGACGTGGCGCAGAGCATCAGCGTGATCCTCAGTCTGGCTGAGCGCGGCGACGATCAGAACGTGGTGACGCTCTCGACCCTGCACGCCAGCAAGGGGCTGGAGTGGCCGCATGTGGTGCTGGTCGGGGTCAACGAGGACACGCTGCCCTTCCGCCGCGACGAGGAAGAGATGAGCGCCGACCGCCTCGAAGAGGAGCGCCGCCTGATGTACGTCGGCATCACCCGGGCGCGCCGCACGCTGCTGGTCAGCACGCTGCTGCGCCAGAAGAAGGGGCGCGAGTTGCGCAAGGTGCGTCCCAGCCGTTTCATCGCCGAGATGAAGCTCGACGAGCGCACGGTGCGCGAGGATCCGCGCGAGAAGCTCAAGGCGCTGCGCGCCGAGTTTGCCGCCCGGGCCGCGGCCGCCAAGGCCACCTAGGCGGCTCACCTACAATCCGGCCCCTTGTCCTGACCCGTTCCTTCCGGAGATTCGCCCGTGTTCATCTCGAATGCCTACGCCCAGACCGCCGACGCTGCAGCTCAATCCGGCAGCATTGCGCAGTTCCTGCCGCTGATTTTCATGTTCGTGGTGCTTTACTTCGTCATGATCCGCCCCCAGATGAAGCGCCAGAAGGAGCACAAGGCGATGGTTGAAGCGCTGGCCAAGGGTGACGAAATCGCGACTTCCGGCGGTCTGGTCGGTCGCATCACCAAGGTGGGCGATAACTACCTGTCGCTCGAACTGGCGGATGGCGTCGAAGTGATGTGCCAGCGCCACGCGATCGTCACCGTGCTGCCCAAGGGCACGCTGAAATAAGCGCCCATTCCCGCTGACCTAGTCCGAGCCCGATCGAGCCGTACCCAAGATGAACCGTTACCCCTGGTGGAAGTACCTGCTGCTGGTCATCGCCGTCGCGACCGGCCTGTTCTATACCTTGCCGAACTTCTTCGGCGAGGCGCCGGCCGTGCAGGTCTCCAGTGCCAAGGCGACGGTCAAGGTCGAGGCGCGGCTGGTCGATCGGGTCAACGAGGCGATTCGCGCCGCCGGACTGACGGCCGACTTTGTGCAGCTGGAAGGGACGTCAGTCCGCGCTCGCTTCGGTGATACCGATGCGCAGCTCAAGGCGCGTGACGTCATCAGCAAGGCGCTCAACCCGGATGCGGCAGACGCCAACTACATCGTTGCGCTCAATCTGGTGTCGCGCTCGCCGCATTGGCTGACAGCGATCCACGCGCTGCCGATGTATCTGGGTCTGGATCTGCGCGGCGGCGTGCACTTCCTGATGCAGGTCGACATGAAGGCGGCGCTGACCAAGAAGGCCGAGTCGCTGGTCGGCGATGCCCGCCTGTTGCTGCGCGACAAGAATCTGCGCCACGCCGGCCTGCAACGCAGTGGTGACGCGGTCGAGATCCGCTTCCGCGATACCGAGACCCGCACCGCAGCGCTGACCCTGCTGGGTGAGCACCTTGGCACCGATCTGCTCTGGGCCGAGGAGTCCGAACTGCGTCTGGTCGGCCAGCTGCGTCCGGAAGCCGGGCACCGCATTCAGGAGCAGGCGCTCAAGCAAAACATCAACACGCTGCATAACCGGATCAACGAACTCGGCGTGGCCGAGCCGGTGATTCAACAGCAGGGCCTGGACCGTGTTGTCGTGCAGCTGCCCGGCGTGCAGGACGTGGCCAAGGCCAAGGACATCATCGGTCGCACCGCCACGCTGGAGGTGCGTCTGGTCGACGACAGCGTTGAAGCGCAGTCTGCGGCGGCCGGAACGGCCCCGGTGCCCTTCGGCACCGAGCGCTACATCGAACGCGGCGCCCGCCCGGTGATCGTCAAGCGCCAGGTGCTGCTGACCGGCGAGAACCTCACCGACGCCCAGCCCGGCTTCGACGACAACCAGCAGCCGGCGGTGCATCTGTCGCTCGACAGCCGCGGCGCGCGCATCTTCCGCGACGTCACCCGCGAGAACATTGGCAAGCGCATGGCGATTCTGCTGTTCGAAAAGGGCAAGGGCGAGGTTGTGACTGCGCCGGTGATCCGCGGCGAGATCGGCGGCGGACGGGTGCAGATTTCCGGGGCGATGACGCCGGTGGAAGCGGCTGACACTGCGTTGCTGCTGCGTGCCGGCAGCCTGGCTGCGCCGATGGAAATCATCGAGGAACGCACCATCGGCCCGAGCCTCGGCGCCGACAACATCGCCAAGGGCTTTGCCAGCGTGACCTACGGCTTTGCCGCCATTGCGGTGTTCATGGGCCTGTATTACCTGCTGTTCGGGGTGTTTTCGACGCTGGCGCTGGCGGTCAACCTGTTGCTGCTGATTGCGGTGCTGTCGATGCTGCAGGCCACGCTGACCCTGCCGGGCATCGCCGCTATCGCGCTGACGCTGGGCATGGCGATCGACGCCAACGTGCTGATCAACGAACGGGTGCGCGAAGAGCTGCGCAACGGCTCCTCGCCGCAGATGGCAATCCACGCCGGCTATGAGCGCGCCTTTGCCACCATCCTGGACTCGAACGTGACCACCCTGATTGCCGGTGTGGCGCTGCTGGCCTTCGGCTCCGGTCCGGTGCGCGGCTTTGCGGTGGTGCACTGCCTGGGCATCCTGACGTCGATGTTCTCGGCGGTGTTCTTCTCGCGCGGTCTGGTCAACCTCTGGTATGGCCGGCAGAAGAAGCTGCAGAAAGTCTCGATCGGCCAGGTCTGGCGCCCTGAGGGTGCGAGCCTGCCGGTGGCTGACGCGGACGCCAAGGCCTGAGCCTCTCGGACCCCCGAGTCCCAGAAGACTTCGAACAAGGACCCCTGATGGAATTCTTCCGTATCCGGCGCGATATCCCGTTCATGCGGCACGCGCTGGTGTTCAACGTGATTTCGGCGCTGACGTTCCTGGCCGCCGTGTTCTTCCTGATCACTCGCGGCCTGCACCTGTCGATCGAGTTCACCGGCGGGACGGTGATCGAGACGCAGTACGCGCAGAGCGCTGACATCGCCAAGGTGCGCGCTGCCGTGGAGTCGATGAACTTTGGCGAAGTGCAGGTGCAGAAGTTCGGCACCTCCAGCGACGTACTGATCCGGCTGCCGCTGCGTGAAGGCGTCAAGCAGTCCGACCTGGTCGGTCAAGTGTTCGCCAAGCTGTGTGCCACCGAGCAGGGTGTGGTGGCACAACGTCAGATCGTCAGCGACAAGGGCGAGTCGGTCAGCCGTCAGGTCTGCGAGGTGCGGGTCCAGGGTCAGGCCACCGAGCCGGTCAAGCTATCGCGCAGCGAGTTCGTCGGTCCGCAGGTGGGCAAGGAGCTGGCTGAGGACGGCCTCAAGGCGCTGGCCTTCGTGGTCGTCGGCATCATGATTTACTTGGCGATCCGCTTTGAGTGGAAGTTCGCCGTCGCGGCGATCGTGGCCAATCTGCACGATGTGATCATCATCCTGGGCTTCTTCGCCTTCTTCCAGTGGGAATTCTCGCTGGCAGTGCTGGCAGCGGTGCTGGCGGTGCTGGGCTACTCGGTCAACGAGTCGGTGGTGATCTTCGACCGGATCCGCGAGGCCTTCCGCAAGTTCCGCAAGATGACCACATCGCAGGTGATCGATCACGCCATCACCAGCACGATGAGCCGCACGATCATCACCCACGGCTCCACGCAGATGATGGTGCTGTCCATGCTGATCTTCGGCGGCCCGACGCTGCATTACTTCGCGGTGGCGCTGACGATCGGTATTCTGTTTGGCATCTATTCGTCGGTGTTCGTGGCTGCAGCGATCGCCATGTGGTTGGGGGTCAAACGTGAGGACCTGCTGGTCACGTCGCGTAAAGACAACGACCCGAACGATCCGAACGCCGGGGCGGTGGTGTAGAGTCAAAGGCTCCCGGGAACCGCACGTAATCCATCACGACGCGACACATGGCCACAGTCGGCTCGAACCTTGCCCTTGCTGCACAGGCGCGTCGCGTCTATCTGGAGTTGCTCCTGCGCGAGCTACCTCGGGTGATCAAGGCCGTGGTGGACGATGCCCGGGCCCTGATGAACGAGAACACCAGCCCGGACCAAATGGGCAAGCGGCGGGATCTCGTTATGGATCTGCCGCGTTGTGCCCAGCCCTGGGCGCTGGCTTTTGCCGGGTATATCCGGGCTGCGGCCGCTGGCAAGGCTCCGTCGATCGGGGTTTCCACCAGTTCTCTGGACGGTCCGTTGTCGCTGGTGGATGACGACACCATTGACCTTGAGATCCTGAGCTCGCGCATGGCGCTGGCGATGATGGACAAGGCCTCCTGGGAATTCGCCGACCTTCGTTTGCGGGTCTCCAACCTGGAGCGCCGCGAGGAATTGCTGCCCCAGGATGTCTTCCGTCCTCAAGTGATCGCTCGCATGGTGGTCGACAGCTGGCGAGCGGCCAATCTGTCGATCGATCACTGGCGCACAGCGCAGCAACTTCTCCAGGAAGAGTTTTCGCTGCTGATGCACGAGGCGTATCACGAGGTCAACAGCTGGTTCGTCAACCAGGGCGTGCGGGCCGATGTGAGCCTGCGCCCCTTTATGCGCAAGAACCGGCCAGGGTCAGCCTCGTCGGCGCAGACCATGCCTTCGGCGCGAGGGCAGTCCACCTTCGGGGGCGGTGCCGCGACTGCGAGCAACGCTGCTGCCGCTGCGGCCCCGAATGGTCCGGCATCGCGTTATCCGGCTGCTGCAGGCTTGCAGCGTGGCCCGCACAGCGGCCACAGTAGCGCCTTTGCGCCGACCACCATCGCCAGTGCGCCGCCTCCTGCGGGGCCGCCCTCGTCGGGCTCGGCCTCCGGTGCTGCGGCCCGCGGCGGCCCCAGCTTCGCCAACACCGGGGCAGGGGGCGTCCATGAGGAAACCCGGCTGATGACTCATGCCGGGGCGTTGATGCGTTCGATGGCGCAGGCCGGCGAGGTGCTCGGCCGACTCAATCAGCTGGTGTCGAATCAGGTGCCAGAGTTTGCTGGCTCGACAGTTGCGATGCCGCACGTGGCGTCACCGGGGCTGCGCGCAGCGATGGGCCAGGCACAGGAAGCCTTGCAGCGTTTCACCTTGCCGCAGCAAGGTACTGCGGCGACCGGTGTCGTCGATGCGGCAGGCATGGCGGCCGGGCAGGCTGGTGTCGCGACGGCGATTGGCACGCCGGATCTGCTGCGCGAGTTGCAGCAGCGCAAGCAGGAGCTCAAGCAGGCGGCGACCACGCCGATTGAGCGCGCCACCATCGAGATCGTGGCGCTGATGTTCCAGAGCCTGCTGACCGAAGAACGCATTCCGGCGCAGCTGCGCGTCTGGTTTGCCCGGTTGCAGATGCCGGTGCTGCGGGTCGCCATTGCTGAACCTGACTTTTTCGCCACGGTCGACCACCCGGCCCGCAAGCTGATCGACCGCATGGGCTCGTGCGTCATGGGGTTCGAGACTGGCTCCAGCGGCCTGACCGAATCGCTCGAAAAGGAGATTCGGCGCGTCGTGCAGGTGATCGAGGCCTACCCGGATACCGGTCGTCGCGTTTTCCAGACCGTACTGTCCGAGTTCGAGAAGTTTCTCGAGGAATACTTCAAGAACGAGCATGCCGCTGCCCAGAAGGGTGTGTCGCTGGCGCAGCAGATCGAGCAGCGCGAGACGCTGGCGATCCAGTTCACCATCGAGATGCGCAAGATGCTCAACGAGGTGCCGGTGCACGATGGCGTGCGCGAGTTCCTCTTCCGCGTCTGGGCCGACGTCTTGGCTACGACGGCAGTCAAGTCAGGCCAGGGCAGCGAGGACACCAAGCGCATGCAGCGTGGTGCCGCTGACCTGATCTGGCTGGCCAGCGCCAAGGTTTCGCGCGAGGAGCGCTCCGAGGCGATTCGCCGCCTGCCGCCGCTGCTGAAATTGCTGCGCGAGGGCATGAGCTCCGCCGGGGTGCCGGGGCCGAAGCAGGACGAATACATCCAGGCGCTCAACAACTCGATGGCTGCGGCCTTCTCGGCCCGCACGGCAGCGATTCCGAGCGAGCGTCTGGAAGAGCTGATGATGCAGGTTCAGACCCTGGAGGAGATGCTTCCGGATCTGGACGACGTCGAGATCGACGAATCGATGGTGCGTGATCTCTCCGGTCATGAGTCCGACGATCTCGAAGTCGTGGCCGAAGGCGGCTCAATGCCGACCCCGGCCGTGCTGGCCTGGGCGCGCGACTTGAGTGTCGGCACCTGGTTCAAGCTGGATTACCGGGGTCGCAACGAGCCGGTGCAGCTGGCCTGGCGCGGCATGCACAAGCAACTCAACCTCTTCGTGAACTCACAAGGCCGTGGTGTGATGTTCCAGTTGCATCGCCTGTCGGCGTTCCTGCAAGCGGGCCTGTTGGTGCCTGTCGAGGAAGAATCGCTGACTGTACGCGCGACGCGCGACGCGCTGGCCAAGCTCGACGCCGACCCGACACGTCTGCTGCACTGAGAGCAGCTGCCGTCCGGCGTGGCGGATCCGCGGGGCGATGGAGTCAGTGGATCAGACGGTCGTGCTCGTCGACAAACAGCTCGTCGAGGATCAGCGCATCGGGCTCTTCGCCCAGCGTCCAGAACACCATCAGCACGATGATCTTCAGGTCTTCGAGGGCCAAGGGGCCGCCGGGAATTGCCATGGCGCGGTCCACCACCAGCTCGCGCATGCGAGCCGGCAACACACCGGCGGATTCCAGGAAGCTGATGAAGGCGATCGAGGCTTCGCCGAGGTGGGACTGCTCGGTCTGAGCGTACACGCGCATCGCGGTGCTGCTCTGCGTTCCGGTGAAGGTGCTCGCTGCATCCGACAGCCCGGCCAGCCAGCTCAGGGCATCGGAAATCTCTTCAGTCTCGAAGCCGACGGCGCTGAGCTTGCGCGACAGCTGCTCCCGGTCCGGACAGGCATCCGGTCGCCAATAGTTTTCGTAGAGATAGACCAGCACGTCGAACATGGCTCCGACTATACCCCAGCCCCTGCGCCGGCAGCCTTGCAGCTCAGGCCGGACTGAGGCGCTGAAACAACCCTCCAGGCAGCCGCATCACCTGGCCGAGCAGTTCGAGTTCGAGCAGACGGGCGTTGAGCCGGGCGGTATCCCAGTCGGTGCGAATCTGCAGCACATCCAGCGTGGCGGGCGTGTGGCCCAGCGCCACGAGCAGGGCGTCGTGTTCATCGATCGACTCGATCGGTGGGGCCTGTGCTGAGGGCGTTTCGACAGGGGATGGCCCCGGTCGGAGGGCGGGCCGGGCTTTGTGACCCCCATCAAGTTCATCGAGCAGATCGGCCGTGCACTCGATCAGCTTGGCTCCTTGCTTGATCAGTGCATGGCAGCCGCGGGATTGCGGGTTGTGGATCGACCCAGGGATGGCGTAGACGTCGCGTCCGGCCTCGATCGACAGCCGTGCTGTGATCAACGAGCCCGATTGCAGGGCGGCCTCGACCACCAACGTACCCAGCGATAGCCCGGCAATGATGCGGTTGCGCATCGGAAACTGCTGTGCCTTCGGGGGCGTGCCCAGGCAGAACTCGCTGATCAGGACGCCTTCGACCGAGATGCGACGAGCCAGATCGAGGTTCTGTCGCGGGTACAGACGGTCCAGCCCGGTGCCCACCACGGCCACGGTGCTGCCGGGGCCTTCCAGCGCGCCTTCATGGGCGGCCGCATCGATGCCCAGCGCCAGACCGGAGACCAGGGTGTAGCCCTGCTGACTCAGTGCGCGTGCAAAGGCCCGCGCATCCTCACGTCCTTGTGGTGTCGGGCTGCGACTTCCCACCATGGCCAGCGCAGGTCGCTGCAGCAGTTCGGCTCGTCCGATCAGATACAGCAGCAGCGGCGGGTCGGGGCTGTCGAGCAGAGCCGGGGGGTATTCCGGGTCGCCCAGCGTGATGATCTGGCGGTCTTCGGCTGCGGCCAGCCAGTCGAGCGTGCCCCGGATCAGGTCGTCCAGCGCCTCCGGAACGGCGGCCAGCGCACTGGCGGCGCGGGGCTCCAGCACTTCACGCCAGGCCGAGCTGGGTCGATCGAAGACCGCTTGCGGTTCGCCGAAGGCCTGCAGCAGTCGGCGTGCACTCTGTCGGCCGACGCCGGGGGTCTCCAGCAGCCTCAGCCACGCCCCGAGTTCCTGCGGGTCGGGGCTGCGGGCGGCCATGATGAAGCGGCTCCCGGTTCAGGGCTGGGTGATGACGTCCCCGGCGCGCACGGGAGTCTCAGCGTTGAGCACCAGCCCGTAGGCCACCCGTTCGAAGACCCGGAAAACCAGCACATGGCCGTGGGATTCGTCGGGCAGCTGCAGTTCGGGGCGAAGCGGGTCACCCTTGTCCACCACCCGGTGGCCGGCACGCCACAGAGCCAGCACGTGGCCGCGTTCAACGCTATCACGCTGACCGCGGTTGATCGCGACGATCGAGTACTGACCGCCGGCCATCGCCTCGCCGTACAGCGAGATGACCCGGCCGGTCAGCGCTCCGGCCGGCGCATGCGGCACGAAATTGCTGTCGTCAGTCTTGGGGGCCGGGGCCAGCCGATCGCCGATGCCGGCTTCCTGGCGCATGCTCGTCAGGGTGAAGGTGGCCGGAACGATCTCTTCCTTGCCCTCGCCGAGCTGGGTGATCTCACCCTGGCGGGTGTACTCGGCCGCGCCGACATAGGCCGCCTCGTAGCCCAGCAGCTCCCCGTTGTCCGGGTCGAGCAGCGGAGTGGCATTGCGGAAGATGCGCCAGTCCGACTGATCCGGGATCGTGCCGCGCACGTAGGCCTTGTCGCCGCGGCCGAGCAACACCCGGCCATCGCGTCCGGCGACGATGCGCGGCGCTGACTCCAGCTCGTTGGTGTCGAGCACCACGGCATTGGTCAGGAAGGGCCGAATCAGGTGCATCGGGATGGTGGCAATCGGTCCGAGGCCGAGGACGCCGATGCGGGCCCGGGGGCCGAGCTTGACGGTCGGATCTTCGGCGGGGGTCGTCTCGACGGGCTGTCCCGTGGTCAACGTGGCCCGGCCATCCTTGCGCAGCAGCACCAGCAGTTGACCCGGGTAGATCAAATGCGGGTTGCGGATCTGTTCGAGGTTCATGCCCCAGAGTTCCGGCCAGCGCCAGGGGCTTTTGAGGAACAGTGAGGAGATACCCCAGAGCGTGTCACCCTTTTTGACGGTGTAGGTGTCCGGGGCGTCGGGGGCCAGATCGGCCAGCGGCACACCGGCCTTGGCGACGTCCTGGGCGGTGCCGCGCTGCTTGGTGGTGATGGGGAAGTTCGGTTCGGCCCCGGCCAGCAGCGGGCTGGCCAGCAGGGCCAGAGCCAGCGTGAGGGGGGCGGGGCGCAGCCGACGACGCGGGATCATGGCTTGAACGCGGTGACGCTGGATCATGAGGAGCTACTCCGGCGAGAGTCGGGCAATGAGCAGGAACGGTGGATTCGGTCGGAAGGGGCGAGCAGGAGGCCTCCGGGCCTGTGTGATGCATCGGCTTCAAGTGCGAGACAATCGCGAAACAGTCTGGCGCCCTGACCCCGTGCCATCCGAAATATCCTGTCTTTCATCGGGGCCGCCCCGCAAATTCTGCCCACAAAGACCTGCTGTCGCAACGCGACGCGTCGCACCGAGGCGTGGGGGGTGGTCCCGAATCTTCCGGCCGTTCCATGAGCAAGCTGTCCATTCTCCGTTATCCCGATCCGCGTCTGCACAAGGTGGCCGCCCCGGTTGCGCAGGTCGACACCCGAATCCAGGGGCTGATCGACGACATGTTCGAGACCATGTATGCCGCCAAGGGCATCGGTCTGGCTGCCACTCAGGTCGATGTGCATGAGCGGGTGATCGTGATCGACGTCTCCGAGGAGCGCAACGAGCCGCAGGTGCTGATCAACCCCGCGATCATCGCCGCCAGCGAAGAGATGGTGGTGGGTGAGGAAGGGTGCCTGTCGGTGCCGACGATCTACGACAAGCTGCCGCGCCACAGTTGGGTGAAGGTGCGCGCTCTGGACCGCAACGGCAAGGTGCGGGAGTTCGAGGCTGATGGGCTGCTGGCCGTCTGTGTGCAGCACGAGATGGACCATCTGCAGGGGCTGGTCTTCGTCGATCATCTCTCCGCGCTCAAGCGCAATCGCATCCGATCCAAGCTGCTCAAGCGTCAGCGTGACGATGCCGAGGGAGAGGCGGCGTGACCGCCAATGTGTTGCGTGTCGGCTACGCCGGTACGCCGGAATTCGCTGCTGAGGCGCTGGCCGCCATTCACGCCGCCGGCCATGTCGTTCCGCTGGTCCTGACTCAGCCTGACCGCCCGGCTGGCCGCGGCATGAAGCTGCAGGCTTCGGCGGTCAAGCAATGGGCGCTGGCCCATGGCGTGCCGGTGTTTCAACCGCGCAGTCTGCGGCTGGACGGCCGTTATCCCGACGAGGCAGCGGCAGCCCGCGAAGCACTGGAGGCCGCCCGGCTCGATGTGCTGGTCGTGGCGGCCTACGGGCTGATCCTGCCGCGCTGGGTGCTGGAACTGCCCCGTCTGGGCTGTCTGAATATTCATGCCTCGCTGCTGCCGCGCTGGCGCGGTGCCGCGCCGATCCACCGTGCCATCGAGGCCGGTGATGCTGAAACCGGCATCACCGTGATGCAGATGGATGAGGGCCTGGATACCGGGGCGATGCTGCGCATCGACGTCGAGCCGATTCGGGCGGATGACACCACCGCGGTGCTGCATGACCGGCTGGCTGCCCTGGGAGCGCGCTCGATCAACGCCGTGCTGGCGCAATTGGCTGCGGGCTCGGCCCCGGTGGCGGTGCCTCAGCCCGAGCAAGGGGTGTGCTATGCCCACAAGATCGAAAAGGCCGAAGCGCCGCTGGACTGGAGTCGGTCGGCCGTCGAGTTGGACCGACAGATTCGCGCTTTCGATCCGTTCCCGGGGGCGCTGGCTTCGATGGGGGGTGAGTCCGTCAAGGTCTGGTCGGCCGAGGTGGTCGATCAGTCCGGCCCGGCCGGCACGGTGCTGGCTGTCGAGACCGGCGGGCCGGTGGTCGCCTGCGGTCAGGGGGCCCTGCGCCTGACTCGTCTGCAGCGTCCTGGCGGGCGTCGTCAGCCCGCGGCCGAAGTGTTGCAGGCCTGCCCGCTGAGTTCGGGCCAGCGGCTGACTGCTGCGGACTGATTCGACAAGCCCCGACCGTCAGCGAACCGTCGGTATTCCATGCGATGTGTGCATGGGGTGCCGATCCTGCTGGCATGAAGCGGCCAAAACCGACGATTTGTCGCCATTCCAAGGTCATCGGACCGTTAATCTCCGCACCTTTTCCAATTTCAAGAATGGCAGGTGTGGCATGACCTCTCCTCTGACGCCGGCCGAGCAGGCCCTGCGCGAAGCGGCCCTCGACTACCACCGCGCACCGGTGCGCGGCAAGATCGCCGTCACTCCCCTCAAGACGCTGCTGACTCAGCGTGACCTCTCGCTGGCCTACTCGCCCGGGGTGGCTTACCCGTGTCTGGAGATCGAGGCCGACCCGTCCAAGGCCGCCGACTACACCTCGCGCGGCAACCTGGTCGGTGTGATTACCAATGGCACTGCCGTGCTGGGCCTGGGCGACATCGGCCCGCTGGCCGGCAAGCCGGTGATGGAAGGCAAGGGCTGTCTGTTCAAGAAGTTCGCCGGGATCGATGTGTTTGATATCGAACTGGCCGAAAAGGATCCGGACAAGCTGGTCGAGATCATCGCCTCGCTGGAGCCGACTCTGGGTGGCATCAACCTCGAGGACATCAAGGCGCCCGAGTGCTTCACGATTGAGCGCCGGCTGCGCGATCGGCTGAAGATCCCCGTCTTCCACGACGATCAGCACGGCACCGCAATCATTTCGTCGGCGGCGCTGCTCAACGGGCTGGAGCTGGTCGGCAAGAAGATCGGCGAAGTCAAGGTGGCTGTATCGGGTGCCGGCGCGGCGGCCATCGCCTGTCTGGACCTGATGGTCAACCTGGGCGTGCAGGCTCGCAACGTCTATGTCTGCGACTCCAAGGGTGTGATCCGCGAAGGCCGTGGCGACAAGCTCGACGAGTCCAAGCAGCGCTATTGCCAGCGTACCGAGGCGCGCACTCTGGCTGACGTGATCGCCGGGGCTGATGTGTTCCTGGGTTGCTCGGCCGCCGGGGTGCTGACCGGTGAGATGGTCAAGACCATGGCCTCACAGCCGATCATCCTGGCGCTCGCCAACCCCGAGCCGGAGATTCGCCCGGAAATTGCCAAGGCGGTTCGCCCGGATTGCATCATCGCCACCGGTCGCTCGGACTACTCCAATCAGGTCAACAACGTCCTGTGCTTCCCCTACATCTTCCGCGGTGCACTGGATTGCGGCGCGACCAAGATCACCGAAGCGATGAAGCTGGCTTGCGTGCGTGAAATCGCTGCCCTGGCCAAGGAAGAAACCAGCGACGAAGTGGCGGCAGCCTACCCGGGGCAGGAGCTGAGCTTTGGCCCGGAATATCTGATTCCGAAGCCTTTCGACGCGCGCTTGATTCTGCGCATCGCGCCAGCGGTGGCCAAGGCGGCCGAGGAGTCCGGCGTGGCCGAGCGCCCGATCACCGACCTCGAGGCCTACCGCGATTCGCTGACCCGCTACGTTTATCAAACCGGCATGTTCATGCGCCCGGTGTTCGCTGCGGCCAAGGCGCAGCCGGCTCGGGTGGTCTACGCCGAAGGTGAAGACGAGCGCGTGCTGCGCGCGGTGCAGTCGGTGCTGGTCGAAGGTCTGGCCAAGCCGATTCTGGTCGGTCGTCCGGCGGTGATCGAGATGCGCATCAAGCGCGCCGGTCTGCGCCTGAAGCCGGGGGTCGATTTCGAGGTGGTCAACCCGGAAGACGATCCGCGCTTCCGCGCCTGCTGGGAGGACTTCCACCGCATCATGGGTCGCGATGGAGTGTCGCCTGAGGCGGCCAAGGCGGCGGTGCGCCGCTCCACCACGCTGATCTCGGCGCTGCTGCTCAAGCGCGGTGACGCCGATGCGATGCTGTGCGGTCTGCACGGCCGCTACGACGCGCACTTCGACTATGTCCGGCGCGTGATCGGGGCTCGTCCGGGCGCCCGCGTGATGGCGACGATGAACGCGCTGATGCTCGAAGAGCACAACCTCTTCATCGCCGACACCTTCATCAACGAGGAGCCCAGCGCCGAGGAGCTGGCTGAGATCGCGCTGATGGCGGCCGAGGAAGTGCGCCGTTTTGGCGTGCCGCCCAAGGTGGCCTTCCTGTCGCACTCGATGTTCGGCACCTCGAACCGTCCGTCGGCCAAGCGGGTGCGCGCTGCGCGCGATCTGTTCGTGGCTCGTGCACCGCACATCGAATGCGATGGCGAAATGCACGGCGATGCGGCGTTGTCCGAGTCGATCCGCCGCAACATGCTGCCCGACTCGCGTCTGACCGGCGCGGCCAACGTGCTGGTGCTGCCGAACATCGATGCCGCCAACATCCTGTTCAATGTGCTGAAGATGACCTCGGGCAAGGGCGTGACGATCGGACCGATCCTGCTCGGTGCCGCCGCACCGGTGCACATCCTGACGCCCTCGGCCTCGATGCGCCGCGTGCTCAACATGACCGCGCTGGCGGTGGCTGATGCCGCCGAATTGCGCCGTCAGCAGGGCTGATCCGCCCGCATCGCAGGGCTGCGATGGCCCTGTCTTGGTGCAGTGCGGCAAGGCTTGTAACCTGACTGTTCCCGAGGTGGCCGGATAATCGGCCGCTTCAACGAAGAGCAGAACCAGGAGACGCCCCCATGCCGCGCCACACCAAGATCGTCGCCACCCTCGGCCCCGCCTCGTCCGACCCGGCCGTGCTGGAGCGCATGCTCCAGGCGGGCGTCGACGTGGTCCGACTGAATTTCAGCCACGGCAAGGCCGAGGACCACATCAACCGCGCCCGTCTGGTGCGCGAAGTGGCCCAGAAGATCGGCAAGACCGTGGCGATCATGGCCGACCTGCAAGGCCCGAAGATCCGCGTCGGCAAGTTCGCCGACGGCAAGGTCATGCTGGAGCCCGGCGCCCCCTTCGTGCTCGATGCCTCCCGCACCGAGCTCGGCGATCTGGGCGGCGTCGGCCTCGACTACAAGGAACTGCCGCGCGATGTGAAGCCCGGCGACACCCTGCTGCTCAACGACGGCCTGATCGTGCTGACGGTTGAGCGCGTCGACGGGGATCAGGTTCACACCGTCGTGAAGATCGGTGGCGAGCTGTCCAACAACAAGGGCATCAACAAGCAGGGCGGCGGTCTGACCGCGCCGGCGCTGACCGGCAAGGACATGGACGACATCAAGACGGCGATGTCCTTCCAGTGCGAATACCTGGCGGTGTCCTTCCCGAAGAGTGCAACCGACATGGAGCTGGCCCGACAGTTGGCCAATGTGGCCGGCGAACCCTGGCGCCACAAGCCGGGCCTGATCGCCAAGATCGAGCGGACCGAAGCGATTCCGCAGCTCGAAGCGATCCTGAAGGCCAGCGACGGCATCATGGTGGCGCGCGGTGACCTGGCCGTCGAAGTCGGCAACGCCGCCGTGCCGGCGCTGCAGAAGAAGATGATCCGCATGGCCCGCTCGATGGACAAGGTCGCCATCACCGCCACACAGATGATGGAGTCGATGATCCAGAACCCGGTGCCGACCCGCGCCGAAGTGTCGGACGTGGCCAACGCCGTGCTCGATGGCACCGATGCGGTGATGCTCTCGGCCGAGACGGCCGCCGGCAAGTACCCGATCGAGACGGTCGAGCACATGGCGGCGATCGCGATGGCGGCTGAGGGGGCCGAGGAAATCTCGCTCGACACCGACTTCAGCAACAAGACCTTCTCGCGCATCGATCAGTCGATTGCGATGGCGGCGCTGTTTACCGCGCATCACCTCGGCTGCAAGGCGATCCTGGCGCTGACCGAGTCGGGCTCGACCGCGCTGTGGATGAGTCGCTACAAGATTCACGTGCCGATCTACGGCCTGACCACCCACGAGCTGTCGCGTCGCCGCATGGCGCTGTACCGCAACGTGCGGCCGCTGCTGGTCGAGCGCGTCTCCGATCGTGATGCTGCGCTGGCCGAGGCCGAGCGTCTGCTGGTGGCCCAAGGTGTGCTCAAGCCGGGCGATACCTACGTGATCACCTGCGGCGAGCCGATGGGCCATCCGGGTGGCACCAACATGCTCAAGGTCGGTCGCGTCGGAAGCTGAGCCGGATCAGAACGCCTCGTGCGCTTGGGGTGCCGGGCGGGGGCGGCGAAACGTAGAATCAGCCGATCGACTTTCTGAAGAGTGCCGCCGGTTCCAGCGTGGTTACATGCCGGGCCCGAGGGCGCTCCTCCGCGCTGTTTCACGTCTTCACCTACCTTTCGAGGATCCCCATGGCACTCGTTTCGATGCGTCAGCTGCTGGACCACGCCGCCGAGAACGGCTACGGCATTCCGGCCTTCAACGTCAACAACCTGGAGCAGGTTCAGGCCGTGATGGCCGCCGCCGACGAGGTCGGTGCGCCGGTGATCCTGCAGGCCAGCGCCGGGGCCCGCAAGTACGCCGGCGAGTCCTTCATCAAGCACCTGATCCAGGCCGCCACCGAGGCTTACCCGCACGTGCCGCTGGTGATGCACCAGGATCACGGCACCAGCCCGAAGATCTGCGCCGGCGCGATCGACCTGGGCTTTGGCTCGGTGATGATGGACGGCTCACTGATGGAAGACGGCAAGACGCCGTCGAGCTTTGACTACAACGTCGAAGTCACCCGCAAGGTGGTCGACATGGCCCACAAGGTCGGCGTCACGGTCGAAGGCGAGCTGGGTTGCCTGGGCAATCTGGAAACCGGTGATGCCGGAGAGGAAGATGGCATCGGCGCGGTTGGCAAGCTCGACCACAGCCAGATGCTGACCGACCCCGAAGAGGCCGCCACCTTCGTCCAGGCCACCCAGCTCGACGCACTGGCGATTGCCATCGGCACCAGCCACGGCGCCTACAAGTTCAGCCGCAAGCCCACCGGCGACA
>DALYHR010000011.1:0-20221 GCA_031970775.1 Burkholderiaceae bacterium
CGTGCGCCTGGTAGTAGGGCTTGGCGCCCTTGAAGCTGGGCAGGAAGCTGTGGTGAATGTTGATCGCCCGGCCGGCGAGGAACTTGCAGAAATCGGGGCTGAGGATCTGCATGTAGCGCGCCAGCACCACCAGATCGATACCTTCACGCTCGATCAGCGCTTCGACCTGCAATTCCTGCTCACGCTTGATCTCGGCGCTGCTGCCGGTCGGCAGCGGCAGGTGATGGAAGGCGATGCCATAGCTGGCGGCCAGCTCGGCAAAGTCGGGGTGATTGGAGACGATCGCCGGGATCTCGATATCGAGTTGCCCGCTGCGCCAGCGAAACAGCAGGTCATTGAGGCAGTGGCCGTGCTTGCTGACCATCAGCAGCACGCGCGACTTTCGCGCCAACCCGTGGATGCGCAGACGCATATCGAACTGATTGCGCACGGCGACGAACAGGCGCTCCAGCGTCTGCACATCGGCCAGGTGATCGGGGGCCTCGAAGTGGACCCGCATGAAGAACAGCCCGGTCGCGTCTTCAAAGGCGACGTCGCCGAACTGCTGGGAATCGAGGATGTTGCAACCGGCCTGATAGAGCAGACCGGAGACGGCGTGCACGATGCCCTTGGCATCGCGGCAGGAAAGGGTCAGGACGAATTGACGTTGTCGCGGCATAGTGGCCGCAATTCTACGCAGTGACCTACGCAGGGATCTACGCCGCTGCAGCGGCTTCGACCTCACCCAGCGCCATCTCAACCCGCGTGGGCGTGACCTCTGTCAGGCAACGGTAGTGTCCGAATTGACAGGTGCGCTTGAAACAGGGTGCGCAATCGAGCTTGAGCTCGTCCTTGAGCCACAGCACGCGGGCCGCCGGGTTGAGCGGCGGCGTGTGGTGCGGGCTGGTCGAGCCGAACACCGCCACCTGCGGCCGATCGAAGGCGGCGGCCACGTGCATCAGACCGGAATCATTGCTGACCACGCCTTGCGCGCCGGCAATGATCGCCATCGCCGCATCCAGTGAGGTGCGCCCCGCCAGCGGGATGCAGGCCCCGCCGGAATCTGCCGCCATGCGGTCGATCAGTGCGGCCTCCTTGCCCGAGCCGAGCAAGGCGACCGGCAGACCGTCAGCGGCATGCAGGCGGCGCGCCAGCTCCAGATAGTGCTCGGCCGGCCAGCACTTCGAGGGACCGTATTCGGCGCCCGGCGCGAAGACGCGGTACTGCTGTCGGCCCGGCAGACCGGCCGCACGGATCGCATCCTCGATGCGTGCGTCGTCAATGTGCAGCCTTGGGCGGAGTTGCGACAGATCGACGTCGCCCATCTCGGCCAGCTGCGCATAGAACGGCACCATCGGCGGGCGGCCCTGCGGACTCGGCAGCCGCCGGTTCAGCAGCAGCCAGCGCCCCTCGCCGTGATAACCGACCCGCTTCGGAATGCCGGCAAACCACGGCAGCAGCGCCGACTTGATTGAGTTGGGCAGCACATAGGCGGTGGTATAGCGGCCACGCCAGGCCTGCCCGAGCTCACGGCGTGCGGCCCAGTCGAGCCGACCATGCGCGAACGGCAGGTCGATCACCTGCGCCACTTCGGGCATCGCCCGGTAGACCGGTGCGACCCAGGGCAGTGCGGCCACATCGATGCGCTCGCCGCGCTGCGCCAGCAGGCTCAGCAGCGGCTGCGTCATCACTGCATCGCCGATCCACTGCGGCGCAATGACTAGGGCAGTGCGCACTACAGGTCTCAGACCGGAGTCAGCCACTCGGCGTACTTCGGATTGCGGCCGTTGACGATGTCGAAGAAGGCGTTCTGGATCTGCTCGGTGATCGGACCGCGGTAGCCGCGACCGATCTCGACGCGGTCAAGCTCGCGAATCGGCGTGACTTCAGCGGCAGTGCCGGTGAAGAAGGCTTCGTCGGCGATATAGACCTCGTCGCGGGTAATGCGCTTTTCCACCAGCTTCAGACCCAGGTCCTGACAGATGTGGAAGATGGTGTTGCGGGTGATGCCGTTGAGGGCACCCGCCGACAGATCGGGGGTGTAGACCACGCCGTTCTTGATGACGAAGAGGTTCTCACCCGCACCTTCGGAGACAAAGCCGGCCGAGTCGAGCAGCATCGCTTCGTCGTAGCCATCGTCGGTGGCTTCGAGGTTGGCCAGGATCGAGTTGGTGTAGTTGCTCACCGCCTTGGCCTGCGTCATCGTGATGTTGACGTGGTGGCGGGTGAAGCTGCTGGTCTTGACGCGGATACCGCGCTTCAAGCCCTCTTCGCCCAGATAGGCGCCCCAGGCCCAGGCCGCGACCATGGCATGCACCCTGGCACCCTTGGGGCTGACGCCGAGCTTTTCCGAACCCAGCCACACCAGCGGACGCAGGTAGCAGCTTTCCAGATTGTTGGCGCGCACGACTTCCTTCTGCGCGGCTTCGAGTTGATCGACGCTGAAGGGCACCTTCATGCGCAGGATCTTGGCCGAATTGAGCAGACGCTCGGTGTGCTCGCGCAGGCGGAAGATCGCCGTGCCGTTGACGGTGTTGTAGGCCCGTACACCCTCGAAGGCGCCGCAGCCATAGTGCAGCGTATGGGTCAGAACGTGGATCTTGGCGTCGCGCCATTCCACCAGTTGACCATCCATCCAGATCTTGCCGTCACGGTCGTCCATCGACATGAGAAACCTCGGTATTGAGCCTAGCCTGCAAAGCGGGCGATTCTACCGGGGCAAAAGGCGCACCCGACGCGGGACGCAGGTGAAGGGTAAAGACCGAGCCCCGGCCCGGCCGTGAACGCAGACTGATGCGCACGCCGCACAGCTCGGCCAGACGCTTCGTGATCGCCAGCCCAAGCCCCAGCCCGCGCCGCTGCGGAGGCACATGCTGCTGCGCCTCGGCCACCTGATAGAACTCGCGAAAGATGGCCTCCTGAAGTTCAGGCGCGACCCCCAAGCCGGTGTCCCAGACCTGCAGACGGATCTCCTCACCCCGGCGGCGCACGCTGATCAGCACCCCGCCGTCGAGGGTGTAGCGCAACGCGTTGGACAGCAGGTTGCGCACCATGCGCTCGAGCAGCACCGGGTCGGTTTCAACCGCCGCATCCGGCCCGAGCGAGTGTCCCAGGTGTATGTGCAGATCCAGCCCCCGATCAAAGGCCACCGGGGCGAAGTGCACCCGGATACGTTCCAGCATCGGGGCGATCAGCACTGTCTGCATCCGCACTTCGATGTGTTCACCATCGAGTCGAGTCAGGTCGAGCAGCTGGCCAAACATCGTATCCAGGGCCTCGACGGCCTGCCCGAGATCGTCGACCAACGGGCTCAGGCCGGGCTCGCGGTTGCGGGATCGAATCTCGCCGGCCAGCAGAATCAGTGCATGCAGGGGCTGGCGCAGATCGTGACTCGCGGCGGAGAAGAACTGCGAGCGCGCCAGACTAGCCGCCTCAGCCTGGCGTTGAGCTTCTTCGGCGACCGCCTTTTCATGCGCCAGCTGTGCGGCCGTGACATACAGATCCTGCTTGAGACGCAGGATGCGGTTGAGGGCCTCCTGGTTATTGCGTCCGATTGCCATCGTCGTGATGAAGGCCAGGGCCAGCACCCCCGCCAACATCGAAACATTCGGGTCGGGATCCAACACCAGATGCATCAGCAGCGGCGCAAAACACAGCGCAGCATGCACGGCAAAGACCCGGTAATTCACCGACGGCGCGCCGATGCAATAAGCCAGCACCAGCAGAACCAGCCCGATGCGCTCCAGGGTTCCACCTGCGGCGTAGAACATCAGCACGGCACTGCCCCAGACTGCGCCGCTGGCCAACACACCCGTGTTCAGGCTCAGCGTCCAGACCCGGTTCGGTTCGGCATGAGGCAGACGCCGCCAGGCTTGGCCAGTCGTTGCCCGTCCGAGCCAGACGATGGCAAAGGCCAGCAACCACCCGCCCATCCGCGGACCGGTCGCCACCCCCATGAACATGGCCATTACCGCCAACGCCCCAAACAGATGGCCGAGCAAGGCAGCCGGCAGCTGATCGAAGCGCAGGGAAACGAGATCAGGATCAGTCACGATCGGGCTCGGCAGCCAGCAGCCGTCCGCTGTCGGCCAGCTCCTTTTGAATCTGGCGCACGGCCAGCACAGCCTGCGTGCGGGACTTGACCCCCAGCACGCGCAGCACGCCGGTCACGTGATCCTTGACGGTCTCGACCGAGACGTGCAGCTCCTTGGCAATCGTTTTGTTGGTCGCCCCCTGCAGCAGCAGATGCAACACATCGCGCTGTCGCGGCGTCAAGGCCAGGGATTCCAGCTGCGCCGAGGTCCAGGCCGGAGCGGTGCGCGACTCCCGCGCAAACACCGAGCTCTTCTGGATCATGCCCCGCAGCTCGGCGGTCCGAGACAAGGCCGAGAGCGGGCCATCCAAAGCCCCGACGGGATGAGACAGCCCCATCGGCGGCACATAGACCCCACCGCTGAGCACCAGATGCAGCGCCTCGAAGAGCATCTCGTTGCTGGCTCGCTTGGGCACGAACCCCATCGCACCGGCATCGATGACGCGGATCACATCGGCCACGCGGTCCGAGGCAGAAACCACCACTACGGGCAAGCTCGGGTACTGATCCCGCCACTGCTGCAACAGCTCGAAGCCGTCGGCATCGCCCAGCTGCAGATCGAGCAGGACCAGATCGATGTCCGACTGCTCGGCCAGCACGCGACATGCCTCACCGGCTGTCTCGCAGCACAGCACCTGCTCGACGCCCTCGAGGCCGCCGATGATGGTGCTCATCGCTGAGAGGATCAGCGGATGGTCATCGACCAGCAGAACTTTCATGGATGACTCTCCCTCAAGCTGCCAGCCCGATGTCGGCTGGCCCGTCCCTGAGTGCCATCCTAGCGCTTCAGACCGATCCTGGCGGCACTTTGGGCCATCCGTGCATCGTCCACAGACTCATGCCACCTTGCACGTAACGAACCTGGTTGTAGCCAATGCCCTGCAGGGCTTCGGCCACTTGACGCGAACGGTTCTGGGTGTTGCACATCAAGAGGACGGGCTCGTTTTTCGGAATCTCCGACAACCGTGCGGAGATCTGGCTCATCGGCAGCAACCGGGCCCCTTGGGCGACTCCGGTGGCGTGTTCAAAGGGCTCCCGAATATCGAAAACCGCGATGCGGCCTTCCTGGAGCGCCTTGCGCGCAAGTTCGAGATCGACAACCCGACCGTTGTCGGAAGGGCCGAAAGGTGACACGGATGAGGTCTCGGTCATGATGTCTGGAGGGTCTGGAACGAAGGGCCCAATATACCCTCGTGGGTATAAAGACTCAAGGGATTGTCATGTCTGTCCATGGCAAGATCAGTCGAACATCGGAATAAAGACCATGGACGTTCTACGAGGTTTCGGAATTCTGCTGCTGTGCCAGTCGGCCGGCGAGTTGTTGGCCCGTGGATTGGGCCTGCCCCTGCCTGGCCCGGTGATCGGCATGCTGATTCTGCTGCTGGCGCTGAATCTGCCTGCGGTGCGCGAGCCCGTCTCGGCCGCTGCGACCGCCTTGCTCGGTCATCTTTCGCTGCTGTTCGTGCCGGTCGGGGTGGGCGTGATCGCGCATCTGGGGCTGGTGGCACAGCACGGCTGGCAGCTGATGGGGGTGATTGTCGCGTCCACCGCACTCGGTCTGGGCGTGACGGCCTGGGTCTTGAACCGGATGTGGCGCCCTGCAGAGCAGCCACCTTTGCAGGAGTGAGCGGCCATGCAGAAATTCGTCGAACTCTGGACCTACCTCTCAGCGACGCCGCTCTTCGGACTGACCGCCACGCTGGTGGCCTACCTGCTGGCTCAAGGGCTGTACGCCCGACTTGGGCGTGCCTCCTGGGCCAACCCGGTGCTGTGGACTGTGCTGACTCTGGTCGGTTTGCTGAGCCTGACCGGCACGGCCTATGGCACCTATTTTGCCGGGGCGCAGTTCATCCATTTCCTGCTCGGCCCTGCGGTGGTCGCCCTGGGCTGGCCGCTGTGGCAGCGCCGGGCCGAGCTGCGGCGACGGGCCCCGGTGCTGCTGGTCGCCTCGATCGTGGGCGGCGGAACCGCCGCCGGCAGCGCCGTGGTGCTGGGCTGGCTGGTGGGTCTGACCCCGGAACTATTGCGTTCTCTGGCCCCGAAGTCGGTGACGGCTCCGGTGGCGATGGGCATTGCCGAGCAGCTCGGGGGTATTCCCGCGCTGGCAGCGGGCTTTGCCGTGGTTACCGGCATGGTTGGCGCACTGATCGCCAAGGGCCTGTTCGATACGCTGCGCATTCGCGAGCCCGCAGTGCGGGGTTTTGCGATCGGCACGGCTGCACACGGCATCGGAGCGGCTCAGGCGATGCAGGCCCACCCGGACAGCGGGGCCTACGCCGGTCTGGCCCTGGGGATGCAGGTGCTGCTGGCCACAATGCTGATCCCGCTGGGAGCCCGACTGCTCGGGCTCTAGCGTCCCGTCGACCGACCGAGCCAACGCAGCAAAGTCTCGTACAGACGCACCGGGCTGACCGGCTTGCTGACGAAATCGTCCATGCCAGCGGCCAGACACCGATCGCGGTCATCGGCAAAGGCATTGGCAGTCATCGCCACGATGGGCAAGCCGGCGACGCTGGGCCCAGGCAACTGGCGAATGCGTCGCGTTGCCTCCAGGCCATCCATCTGCGGCATCTGCACGTCCATCAGGATGAGGGCGTAATCGCGTCGTGCAACCTGGTCGACCGCCTGCTGTCCATCCTCGACGACATCGACACGCAGTCCGACGTCTTCCAGCAACGAGCGGGCGATCTCGCTGTTGAGCGGCTCGTCCTCGGCAAGCAGGACCCGGCGGCCGCTGAAATTGCGCCGCAGCGTCGACTCGACCTCTGACTCATCAGGCTGCGGGGTCACCATCGTCTGAGGTGTACCAACGCGCAGCCGCGCCGTGAACCAGAACGTGCTGCCTTGGCCGCGCACGCTGCTGAGCCCGACATCGCCGCCCATCAACCGCGCCAGCTTGCGGGTGACGGCCAGCCCGAGCCCGGTTCCGCCATAGCGTCGGGTGGTCGTGTTGTCGGCCTGCTCGAAATCGGCAAACAGCCTCGGCACCACCTCCGGTGCGATGCCGATCCCGGTATCACTGACGCTAAAGCGGATCAGCTCCCAGGCTGCCGAGCGCTCCAGAGCCTGCACCTCGATCCGAACTTCACCCTGTTCGCAGAACTTGATGGCGTTGGAAACGTAGTTGAGCAGCGCCTGTTGCAGCCGGACCCGGTCGCCGAGCAGGCTCTCCGCGGTCGGCTGAACCTCTATCCGCAGCTCCAGCCCCTTGGCTCGGGCGTGGGACTTGACCATGTCGATGACCGTATTGACCACCTCGACGAGCCGCACCGGCTCCTCGACGAGATGGAACTTGCCCGCCTCGATCTTCGACAGATCCAGCACGGCATTGATGATCTCCAGCAAATGCCGTCCTGCCGATTCGATCTTGTCGAGCTTGTCGGCCTGCTGATCGCTCAACCCGGTGCGGCGCAGCATATAGGCCATGCCGGTAATGGCATTGAGAGGCGTGCGGATCTCGTGGCTCATATTGGCCAGGAAGGCGCTCTTGGCCACGTTGGCAGCTTCGGCCTGGTTCTTGGCCTGTTCGAGTTCGCGGGTGCGTTCCTCCACCCGCAACTCAAGGTGATGCCGGTGCTGCGAGAGCTCTTCCTGGATCGACTTCATCTCGGTGACGTCGATGGCCAGCCCATCGAAAATCACATCGCCAGCCTCAACCCGGGCCGAGATCGAGCGATCGAGAAACCAGCGCCAGCGTCCCTGCGCGTCGCGAATGCGGTACTCCAGCCGAAAGGCCGTCTGATCGGACGCCATGCGGGTGACTGCCTCGCTCACCCGCGCCCGGTCATCGGGATGGATCGAATCCGCCCAGAGGAACGGCTGCGCCAGAAGCGCCTCGATCGGGTGACCGAATACCTCGACGGCGCGCGGCGAGTAGTAGAGCCCGCCGCGCACAACCGAGTAGGTGTAGGCGATATCGGGCAGCACCTCGACCAGATGCCGGTACCGCGCTTCGCTGCGCTGGAGGATCTGCTCAGACTGTTTGCGCTCGGTGATGTCCTGCACCGTCCCTTGCAGCCTGACGATGCGCCCCTCGGCATCACGCACCCCTTCGCCCCGAGCCGTGATGAACAAATGACGGCCATCGGGGCGAATCACTTCGGCATCGCAGGCGTAGGGCAGGCCGTCGGCCAGACACTGCTCCACGGCATGGCCCAGCAGCGCCCAGCTCTCCGGCGTGAAGTACTGCTGAACCTCCGGATAGACCGCCGGCTTGAGCGCCGGGTCACGACCGTAGAACTCGAAGACCTCCACCGACCACTGATGGGTGTCAGAAGGAATATCCCAGCTCCAGGAGCCCAGCCGCGCCAGCCGATTGGCCTCGATCAACTGCCGCGTGCTGCGCGCCAGGGCCTGCTGAGCGGCTTCGCGCTCAGCGATCTCCCGCTTCAGCCGCAGGTTGAAGCGACCGACGACCAGCACACCGCCCAAGGACCCCAGGGTCAGCACCAGCAGCACCCCGGCGCTCCACTGCAGCCAGCGCAAGTCCGGCGCAGGAAGCTCGAAAAGAAAGTCCTCCAGCGGCCGGTTGGCACGGGACATGCCCAACCGGACATAGGTATCGCGAATCTGGCGCCAACGCTCCGGATTCATATGCCCCACCTGAATCAGGTCTGGCTGCATCAGTTTGCGGATCTCGGCAGCCTCGAACAGCAGATGCTCCCGGCTCTTGGTGGTGCCGTATCGATTCAGAATCAGATCGGCCATCTCCTCAGGGTGTTCCAGGGCGTAGCGCCAGCCCTCGAAGCTGGCCTGCCGAAAGGCCTCGACCCGTTTGGGGTGCTCGGTGGCCTCCGCCACGCTGGTAAACAGCACATCGCTGTAGAAGTCGATGCCGAAGTCGTGCGGATTAAAGACCCGGTAGGCGATGTGGGCCTGCTCGAGCACGAAGGGCTCATTGGTGGCGTAGCCATTGAAGGCATCGACCTTGCCCTCGATCAGGTCCTGGATCCTGAAGGTGCTCGGGACGATCTTCAGCCGGTCAAGGCGAATGCCTTCGTTGGCAAAGATCGCCAGCAGCTCGGCGTTTTCCGGGCCGACGGTCATCATCAGCCGCTTCTCGGCCAGTTCATGAATCGATTTGATGCCGCTGTCCTGCAGCGTGATCCATTCATTGGCCGAGCGTTGGAAGATCGACCCCAGGGCGACCACTGGATCCCCGTTTTCATACGACACGATCAACCCGGAGTTGCCGATGCCGTACTGCGCGTGGCCGGCAAGCACTTCATCAAGCGGACGAGGACGCCCCGGACCGGCAGGGCGAATCTCGACTTCCAACCCGGCCCGGGCGTAGAAGCCCTTCTCGGCTGCGGCGTAGTAGCCCGCAAACTGGAACTGATTGACCCAGCGGAGCTGCAATACAACCTTATCCAGGCGCTCCTGCGCCCCTGCCGGGCTGCAAATCAGCCAGAGAGTCAGGAGTCGGATGAGCCAGGATGAAAAACTGCACATCGGCCGTCGAACCGTGAGAAAGAGCCGATCATAGGACTCAATCCGGGCCGTGCAGTTGCCGCTTGTCAGGTTTTCGTCAATAACGCCTTGAGCAAACCGCGACTCCCGGGAGGGTTCGGGAGCTGGAGCGGGCGATGGGGATCGAACCCACGTCTTGAGCTTGGGAAGCTCAGGTCCTACCATTGAACGACGCCCGCGTCGCGAGGAGCTGCGCATTATAGGGGCGCCAAAGGCCTTCCGGCACAATCGTGGCCCTGCATTCGATCACGATTTCCTCTACGCCATGAGCCTTGACGCCGCCGAAGCCCGCTCCGCCGCCCCCGAATCTGACGACGACGCCCCTGCTGCTGCCGACGCCGGCGTTGTGCATCGCCGGGCTGTCCGCAGCTACGTGCTGCGCGCCGGCCGCATGGGCAGCGGACAGCAGCGCGCCCTGGAGGAACTCGGGCCGCAGTTCGTGCTGCCCTATCTGCCGATCCCGATCGATGCGACGGCGCTATTCGGCCGACAGGCCCCGCTGGTGCTTGAAATCGGCTTCGGCATGGGTCAGGCCACTGCGGCGATCGCCGCACAACGCCCGGACACCAACTTTCTGGGCGTCGAAGTGCATGTGCCCGGCGTGGGCTCGTTGCTCAAGCTGATCAGCGAGCAGCAGCTGAGCAATCTGCGCATCGTCAGCCACGACGCGGTCGAGGTGATGGATCACATGATTGGCCCCGGCTCGCTGGCCGGGGTACACATCTTCTTCCCCGACCCCTGGCACAAGAAGAAGCACAACAAGCGCCGACTGATTCAGCCGGAGTTCGTGCGCCGACTCGTCACCCGTCTCAAGCCCGGCGGCTACCTGCACTGCGCCACCGACTGGCAGGACTACGCCGAACAGATGCTGGCCGTGCTATCGGCCGAACCGGATCTGATCAACACCGCCACGCACCCCGAAGGCTGGGCCGACAAGCCCGACTACCGGCCGCTGACCAAGTTCGAGGCCCGAGGCCTGCGCCTCGGACATGGGGTGTGGGATCTGGTGTTCCAGCGCCGTCAGCCCGCTGCGGGCTGACGCTGACTCGACCCGATCAGGCGTGCCAGATACCGGTGCCGGCGGTGGCCAGCACCAGCACGCCAAAGCCGATGCGGTACCAGGCGAAGGGCACAAAGTTGTGGGTGGCAACGTAGTGCAGCAGCCAGCGCACGCAGAACCAGGCGGCAATGAATGAGGTCAGCAGCCCGACGATGAAGATCGGCGCATCGGCCACCGACAGCAGTGCGCGCTCCTTCCACAGGCTGTAGGCCCCGGCACCGATTAGGGTCGGAATCGCCAGGAAGAAGCTGAAATCGGTGGCAGCCTGACGCGACAGACCCAGCAGCATGCCGCCGATGATGGTCGCGCCGGAGCGGCTGGTGCCCGGCACCATCGCCAGACACTGCACCAGACCGACCTTGAGGGCGTCGAGCGGCGACATATCGTCAACGTCAGACACTCGCACGGTCGAGCGGCCGGCAGCCTGACGGCGTTCAGCCCACAGGATGATCAGGCCGCCAAGGATGAAGGTGGTCGCCACCACAGTCGGCGTAAACAGATGCGCCTTGATCATCTTGCCCAGCAGCAGACCCAGCACGACCGCCGGTGCAAAGCCAATCGCCACATTCAGGGCGAAGCGCTGAGCCCGCTGGCTAGAGCCGAGCCCGAGCATGGTGTCGCGAAGACGGTGCCAGTAGACCAGGATCACGGCAAAGATCGCCCCGGTCTGAATGGCGATGTCAAAGACCTTGCTCTTGTCGTCGTCGAAACCGAGCAGCGACCCGGCCAGGATCAGATGCCCGGTGCTGGAGATCGGCAGAAACTCGGTCAGCCCCTCCACCACGCCCATCACGGCGGCTTTACCCAGCATCATCAATTCCACGTCGGCTCCAGTCGTTGCAGTCGGTTCAGTACAAGTTGGGGGACCCTTGAGCAGCGTGTTGGCGTCAAGGGGCGCGCCGGAAGTTAGCACAGGCCTGCGCGGGCGGGAGCCGCCATCCGCAACCCGTCACAACTGCGAACGCGTGGGCTCGGAAAGTCGTGGAATCTGTGGGGAAGCAGCCGGAGCGGCGCCCGCGGCCGCATCCGCTTCGAGTGTGCGGATCGCGCCGTGCTCGTCGATCTCGATCACCGCCAGCCGCTGCGGCTGACCGGGGTGAAGATCGACCCACAGCGAGAGCTCGCGCTGCGCCGCGCCCCGCCCCTGAACCAGCCGGACGCGCGCCAGCGCCAGGGGCAGCGGCCACTGCGACCCCGGGTCCAGCCAGAGTTCGTGGCGCCCCGCGCTCAGCGTGGAGCCGATGCGGCACAGCTGTTCGGTGCCCACGGCAGGCGTGCCGAAGCTCACCGACCCCGTCTGTTCCGGGCCCCCAGGGCACTCCCCGACTTCGCCCGCCTGAGCCGGATCAGCCGCCGGGGTGACCCAGCGCAGCCGACTCAGCATGCCAGCATCACTGCTGAGCTGAATGCGCAAGGCCGCCGGCCGCACCGGCAAGCTCTGCTCCAGCTGATGAAAGCTGTGCAGATGCGGCGCCCGCGCCGACAGGGCCTGCATTTCGTCAAGGATCAACGGGGCCAGATCGGGTTGCAGCCCCTCGACCCCGTCCGGACGCGGCTCCAGGGTGGAACCGGGCGACCGAGGGGCCTGGATCAGGCCTTGGTCCAGCGAAGCAAAAGCCTCGTCGATCTGACCCAATTCTGATTGGGCCTGAGCCAGCCAATACCACGCCTCAGCCTGATCGGGGCGTTGATGCGACCAGCGTCGCGCCGCCAGCGCAGCCAGTTCGGGCTGCTGATGGGCCAGCAGACGCAGCACCACGGCGCGCAGGATGCCCGGCTCTTCCAGATCGACATCCATCAGGGTTGACAGCGTTCGCACCGCCAGTACGGGTTCGCCCAGCCCGAACATCAGATCTGCAGCCACCAGCGGGAAGATGGCGCGCCCGGCATGGCGCCGCTGCTCTTCGGCCAACACCTTGTCGCGCGTGGCCGGCAGGGACAGGCGGAGGCGTTCGATCCAGTCATCGTCCTGGGTCGACAGCGGCGAGCCGCTCAGCCGCGCCCTGAGCACCATCTCGGCCCAGGCCGATGGCATGGCGTCAGCACCGGCCGCCTCAGCCCCGGGGGAGGTGGCATCCTTCTTGCCGGCGGGACGCTCCCACAGCTGCTCAATGCGTTCCTGCCGCTGCGGCCAGCCGCGCGGAGCCTCGGTGGGCTGGTTGCGCGCCCGCTGATAGTCAGCCCGCAGCGACCCGACGTCCGGGGGCGGCAGGCGCAGCCGGGCGTAATCAGCCGCCTGAGCCAGCACCACCATGCGCTGGGCTGGCACCCCGACGCCGTGACGACGCGCCAGCCGCTCGCGCTGGGCTGGCTCGTTCAGGCTACGCATCTGCAGCGCCAGCCAGCGCTGTGTCGCCAGATCGGCCGGACCAGCACCCGCACCGGCCTCGGGGTGCGGCACCGACGCCCGGCTGAAGTCGATCACCCGCTCTTCGGTATCCCCCCCCGGCCAGCGCAGCACCAGCGTAGCCTGCGCCTTCAGCGGCTGGTCTTCCGGGTGCGCCACGGCCGCGGCCAGCACCAGTCGACCCAGTTCAGGCCGACGGCTGACGATGTGCAGATCACGCAGACCCTTGCTGCGGATCGAGACGATGCGAGGCACGGCCCGCACCAGATCGGCCGCAGCCGCATCGGGGGACTGCCGCAACAGATCGATCAGCCGCCCCCCGCTGGCCTCGGCCAGACGGCGCAGCCGCATCTCGTCGGCCTGCGCCGAAGCCAGCACGGCGTGCAGCACCGGACCGGTGCGACCTGCCGGAACGGCATGACCCGCCTCTGGTGCCAGGGGATCCGGTTCCAGCCCGTCGGAAAACAGCAGCACCTGATCCGCTCCGGCAGGTACCTTCCAGGCTTGCGGCAGACCGATGCCGGCGTAGCTGACCTGCTCGAGCGCGCGCCGCAGAGCAGCCCAGTTGCCCGAGCCGACGCGAAAATGCCCCACCGGTTCGGCGCGCTCGCGTCCCAGATACAAATCAATCTCAAGGCGCTCGCTGCGGTCGAGCCGCCCGAGCCAGCGATCGATCAGCTCCAGCTCCCGGCCGTGATCGCTCAGGGCCCGAGTCGCAGAAGCATCCCAGATCAGCGCCATCGGCCGCGCCTTGGGACCATGTTCCGGTCGGACCCGGCGGGGGTGAACCCAATCGGCAAAGGGCACTTCGGCGTAGACAAATGTCTGCTGCAGCTGGGTTCCCTGGCTGATCACCGTGTGCTCAGGCACAGCCAGTTGCAGACCAACCGGGCCCCGATGCGAGGGGTGTTGCCAGGTCCAGACCGTCGTGCCGGAGCGCGACACCGGGCCGGCTGCGGCCGTGGCATTCAGCCAGCGCAGCGGTCTGACTCGGGCCGGCCCGCGGGCGGGCTGCTCGTCATGAACCACCACCTGCACCCGCACCGGACACGGCCCTGACTCAGGTTCGATCGGCAGCGTCCAGGACCAGAGCGAGCCAGGCCGAGCGGCCGTCACCGAGGCCAGGGTCTGTTCGATCTGCAGGACGACCCGGCGGCCCTGTCGCGTCCCCGGATCGGAGCCAGCACTGCTCCACCAGGGGTGCAAGGCCAGCCGGAAGGAAGGCAGGTCCGTGGGCACCGGCCCCGTTGTCGCCAGGGCCGGGAGTTGCCGTGCACCCAGTGCGACGGCAGGACGCACCGGCTGATCGAGGGTCTGCACGGAGACCGCCGTGACCTGCTGATCACCTGAGAGAGGGACCCACAACGCCCCTTCGTCCGCCGGTGAGACCCCCGACTCGGCCGCCGGCAGGGCCGTCCAATCCAGCGTCAGCCGGGTGGAGGCTCGCAGCCCGACGATTTCGACCTCGGCATCGATCCGATCAACCCGAACCGGGTGGCGTAGCGTACGGCCTTCGGCGGCGACGATGAACTGCAGCGCGCCCTGCCCCGAGGCGATAGGCTGGGGCAGCGGACGGGGCGTGGATTTGCTACTGCGCGCCGGCGTGCGGCTGCGCTCGGTCGCCTTGAGTGCCTGTGAGGCATCGGCTTCGACTGTGAGCCCGGACAGCAGCAGCCCGACCCCCAGCGACAGGACCGAGAGCACCCACCGGATGGGGCAGCGCTGGACAGGGTTCAGGGACATCGGCACATCGGACATGAAAAACGGGCCTTTGCAGCATTGCACAAGGCCCGTGTTCCGAGGTGTCAGGTTTTGGCGGAGAGAGCGGGATTCGAACCCGCGGTGGGCTATTAACCCACACACGCTTTCCAGGCGTGCGACTTAAACCACTCATCCATCTCTCCGGGAGTCGGCGATTATAGCCAGATTCCGAGCGGGCCTAGCCCGGAATCTTTCCGACGGCTTGAGCGACCGGCTGGACAGCGCTCAGCGACGCACGCCGATGGCCTCGCGCTTGCCTCCGGCGTAGGTGTACAGCGTCAACGCGCCGTTGCGCAGATCGCCCTTGGCATCGAAGCTGATCGTGCCGGTCACGCCGGGAAAGTTCTGCGTGGCCGCCAGCACCGGCAGATACTTGGCTGGCTCGGCCGAACCGGCCTTGACCATCGCAGCGACCATCACGTTGACCGCGTCGTAGACGTAGGGCGAGTAGAGCTTGACCTCGTAGCCGTACTTGGCCTTGAAGCGGGCACGGAAGTCCTCAAGGGCCTTTTTCTGCGCCCCGTCGACACCACCGGCCTCGGCACAGAAGACCTGGCGATCCGGCACGGCACCACCAGCGAGCTTGGGCAGATCGGAGGTGCAGATGCCATCGCCACCCATGAACCTGGCCTTGATGCCGAGTTGCTTCATCTGGCGCAGCATCGGGCCACCGACCGAATCCATGCCGCCGAAGAAGATGATGTCAGGCTTTTTCGCCTTGAGGCTGGTCAGGATGGCGCTGAAGTCGGTGGCCTTGTCAGAGGTGGCCTCGTGAGCGACCAACGCACCGCCAGCTTCGCGCACCCCGCGCTCAAACTCCTTGGCCACTCCCTCACCGTAAGCGGTGCGATCGTCGATCACCGCAATGGTCTTGGCCTTGAGCTCCTTGACCGCGTAATGGCCCAGCGTACCGCCGAGCTGCGCGTCATCGGCCACCACCCGGAAGGCGGTCTTGTAGCCCTGACGGGTGTACTTGGGGTTGGTGGCCGAGGGCGAGATCTGCGGAATGCCGGCGGTGCTGTAAAGCGTGGACGCTGGCAGCGTGGTGCCGGAGTTGAGGTGCCCGATCACGCCGGCCACTTTGGCATCGACCAGCTTTTGCGCTGCTGCGGTGCCCTGCTTGGGGTCAGCACCGTCGTCTTCGGCCAGCAGTTCGAGCCGGACCTTGCGACCGCCGAGCACCACGCCCTTGGCATTGAGCTCGTCCAGCGCCATGCGCGCGCCGTCTTCGTTATCGCGACCGAGGTGAGCGCTTTGCCCGCTGGTCGGCGCGACGTGGCCGATTTTCACCACGGCGGCAGCATCGGCAGCCTGCGCCTGCATCGCTGCAGACCCCAGCAAAGCCAGCGCCGCCGAGGCGATCAGAGTCAGGGACGTGGAATGGGTCTTCATGCGCACCTCGGAACAACGGTCTGGAAGGAAAGGGACACCCGGCGACTACCTAGTGAGGCCGCCATCCTAGCGGCCCCGCTGACGGGCGATCTCCTGAGAAACCGCCTTGCGCACCACATCGGAAAGCGTCAGGGTCAGCTCGTCGCGCAGATCTGCACTCAATTGCTCAACCAACCGCCCGATCAGCGGCGCAGCGGCCTCGCGTACCCGGAACTCGAACATGCGGTCGATCTGACGTTGCAGATCGGCCATCACCCGGGCGCTGACCTGATCGACCTCCGAGCTGCTCAGCCCCGACGCGCTCTCGGTCACAGGCAAGCCCGCCGTCGCGCTGGCAGCGACTGCGGCGGGTTCGATCTCCAGGTGGAGATCGACCACCTGGGTCAGCAGGGGCACATCCGGGTGCAGGTTCTGAAAGGAAGTCAATCGGGTACCTCGTGTCGCTCGATAGTCAGGCCGGCCTGACGGTAGTGCTGCCAGCGCTGCCGGGCGGCGGCGCGGTCGACTTCGCCGCGTCCGACCAGTTCGATGACGCGGTCGAAGGCCTCAAAGCCGGCCACGGGGCCGAGCGCATCGGCGCCGCCGTCATGGATCAGCACTTCGTCGGCCCGCCGCGGGGCCGGCAACTCGGACAGCTGCACCGGCAGGGGCAGCGGGTCCGGGGCAGTCAGCAGTCGCCGGCTGTCGGCCACGCGGCGATGGGGGATGAATTCAAGCGGATCAAAGGTCCACAGAAGCCGGTCGATCTCGTCGAGCCGGCGGGCCGGCGCACTCACGCACACCCACGCCCCCAGACGCCACGCCTTGCGCACCAGCCGCAGCAGATGCACATCGCGCTGGGCGACGTTGAAGTGAAAGGCCACCGACGAGGTCATCACCCGAGAATCAGCTCAACGGGGACTCGACCTGCTCGAGCAGGAAGCGAGTCAGCAGGGCCACCGGACGACCGGTCGCACCCTTGGCCGCCCCGCTCTTCCAGGCGGTACCGGCAATGTCAAGGTGAGCCCAGCGATAGGACGCCGTGAAGCGCTTGAGGAACATCGCTGCGGTAATCGACCCACCGGCCCGCGGCCCCACATTGGCCATATCGGCAAAGTTGCTCTTGAGTGCCTCGTCGTACTCGTCGTCGACCGGCAGGCGCCAAACCGTGTCCTGCACCGCCTCGCCGGCCCGGGTCAGGGCTGCGGCCAGCGCGTCGTCGGGCGAGAACAGCCCGCTGTGGTGGTGACCCAGCGCAATGATGCAGGCCCCGGTGAGCGTGGCAATGTCGACCACCGCGGCCGGCTCGAAGCGCTCGGCGTAAGTCAGCGCATCGCACAGCACCAGCCGACCTTCGGCATCGGTGTTGAGGATCTCGATAGTCTTGCCCGACAGGCTGGTGACGACGTCGCCCGGTTTGGTCGCGCGGCCGCTGGGCATGTTTTCTGCTGCCGGAATCAGGCCGATGACGTCGAGCGCCGGGCGCAGATCGCCCAGGGCTCGGAACACGCCCAGCACGCTGGCGGCCCCGCACATGTCGAACTTCATCTCGTCCATCTCGGCGCCAGGCTTGAGCGAGATGCCGCCCGTGTCAAAGGTGATGCCCTTGCCCACCAGCACCAGCGGACGCGAGCCCGCGGCGACGGCGCCGCGATGGCGCATCACGATGAACTTCGGCGGCTGCTCCGACCCGCGCCCCACCGACAGGAAGGAGCCCATGCCCAGCGCTTCGAGCGCCGGCACGTCAAGCACTTCGACCTCGAAGCCGAACTGGCGGCCGAGTTCGAGCGCCTGCTCGGCCAGATGCGTTGGCGTGGCGAAATTGCCGGGGCGGTTGCCCCACTCGCGGGCCAGCTCGATCCCCTCGGCCACGGCCTGCGCGCGCAGCAGCGCAGCGGTGGCGGCCGATTCACTGCCCGGCATCACGGCCAGCTTGACCTGCTCCAGGCGATAAGGCTCTGGCGCACTGGGCTTGGTGTGGCGATAGGTGTAGACCGCCTCGCGCGCCGCACGGACCACGCCCTCGGGCCAGTCACGCGCCGGCAGATCCGGGCCGGCCCAGGCCACGGTCAGCGCAGTCGCCCCACCATTGCGCAGCACCACCAGACCGGCATTGAGCGCCGACAGCGCTGCCTTGAGCGTGGCCTTGCCCGCCACCACAATCATCAGTCGCTGTGCGGCCAGGCCCTGCGGGCGATGCAGGTACAGGCTCTTGCCACCCTTGAGCGCCAGATCACCGCTGTCGACCAGCGGCTGCACCACCGCCCGCAGCGACTGCGACAGGCGCCAGTCGCTCGTTTCGGCGGGCAGCAGCAGCAGCAGAGCCTCGGCGGCGTGGCAGGCCAGATCCTCGGGAGCCAGCGGCGAAGCGGCGAAGTCCATAATTCACGGTCCGGAAATTTGAGTGCGGCCGATGTTATTCGATTCCTCGTTGCGTCAAGAGCTGGCGCGCAGCTTCGGCGGCACCCTGGCCGTGATGCTGACCACCCTGCTGACGATGGTGCTGATCCGCGCTCTAGGCGAAGCCGCCGGAGGGGATGTGGCCCCGCAGGATGTGGCGATGCTGCTGGCCTACTCCACGCTCGGCCACCTGCCGACCGTGCTGAGCCTGTCGATGTTTGTCGCCGTCGTATCCACGCTGACACGCCTGTTTCGCGACAGCGAGATGGCGGTATGGCGCGCCAGCGGCGTATCGCTGCTGCGATTCATCCGCCCGGTGCTGCGCGTTGCCGCCCCCGTCATCCTGCTGATCGCCGGACTGGTGCTGGTCATCTGGCCCTGGTCGAACCGGCAGATCAACGAGATGCGTGACCGCTTCGAGCGTCGGTCCGACCTGTCGCGCGTCGCGCCGGGGCAGTTTCAGGTCTCGGCAGACGGCCAGCGCATTTTCTTCATCGATCGCAACAGCCCGGATGCGCTGGACAGCCGGCATCTGTTCATCGTCGACCGGGCCGTGGCCGGGCGTGAATCGGTGACCACCGCCGAGAGCGGCCGCCTCGAAACCGTCGACATCGACCGTTTTCTGGTACTGCGCCAGGGCACCCGGGTGGAGCAGAGCGATAACAACCGAACCAAGTCGGTGGCGCACTTCGACGAGTACCGCGTACGCATCGGCGAGACCTCGATGGGCAGGCTGCCCGACGCGCAGCCCAAGGCCCTCGACACCTGGGAACTGCTCAGCCGCGACGAGCGCTCAGCCGATGCTGAACTCTGTTGGCGCCTGGGCGCGATCTTGGCCGCCTTCAATCTGACCCTGTTCGGCATCGCCCTTCCGGCGGGCAACCCACGCCGCCCCAATAGCGGCGCGCTGCTGATGGCCCTGCTGACCTTCGTGGTCTATCTGAATCTGACCAACCTGTCGCAGACCTGGGTGGCTGCCGGGCGTATCAGCCTGCTCGGCGGCGTGCTCGGCTTGCACGGTGGGCTGGCGCTGGGTGCCCTGGCACTGCTGAGCTGGCGCGACAGCGGACCGAGTGCTCGCCCCTGGCACCGCTGGCGCCGCAGCCCGGCCACGCCGCTAGCTCGCCGCCCCTGATCCGGACACACCCCCGACCCCCATGCGCACCGTCCGCCGCCTGCTTTACCGCGAGATCCTCGAGTCCACCCTCTTCGTGATGGTGTCCTTCCTGGCCCTGTTCTTCTTCATCGACTTTGTCAGCGAGATGGACCGGGTCGGCCGCCGCAGCTACGCCTTCAGTGACGCGGTCAGCACCTGCCTGTTGCTGGTGCCAGGCCATGCCTATGAGCTGGCACCGATCGCCGTGCTGATCGGTGGCATCTACGCGCTGGCTCGTCTGGCGCAGTCCTCCGAATACACCATCCTGCGCACCGGCGGGCTCGACCCGGGCCGCGCCCTCAAGCTGCTGACCCTGCTAGGTCTGGTCTTCGTGATGCTGACCTTCGTGCTGGGCGACGTCGTCGCTCCCTGGACGCAGACTCGGGCAGCCCTGCTGCAGTCCAAGGGGTCGGGAGGCCTGCGCGGCGGACGCACCGGGGTGTGGCTACGCGACACCCTGCGCGATGCTCAGGGTCGCGAGCAGTCGGTGACGGTCAATGTGGCCGCCGCTCGCGACGACGGCGAAGTTCTGCAGGTGTGCATCTACGAATTTGACGAGCGCGGCGCGCTAAGCCGTCGTCTCAG
>DALYHR010000012.1:0-19841 GCA_031970775.1 Burkholderiaceae bacterium
TTCTGCAGCGTGTTCATGCCGACAGCTCCTTGAGCAGCGGTTCGATGCGATCGCGCAGTACCTCAGGCGTCACCGGCCCGATCTGCTTGAAGCGCACCACGCCCTGCTTGTCGATGATGAAGGTCTCGGGCACGCCGTAGACCCCCCAGTCGATACCGGCACGTCCTTGCGGATCGACCAGCACGGCGTCATAGGGGTTGCCGAACTGACGCAGCCAGCCTTGCGCATTGACGTCTGTGTCCTTGTAGTCGAGCCCGAACAGCAGCACGGTCTTGCGGCGCGAGTAATCGACCAGGATCGGATGCTCGTCGCGGCAGGCCGGGCACCACGAGGCCCAGACGTTGAGCATCCAGACCTTGCCAAGCATGTCCTCGCGGCGGATGCGCTGCGGCCCGGCAGCAGCTGCGCCCGGCGCGAGGACAGGCAGGTCAAAGGACGGCGCCGGCTTGCCGATCAGCGGCGAAGGCACCTCACGCGGATTGAGCTTCAGGCCGACCCCCAGAAAGCCCACCAGCACCAGAAACAGGCCGAGTGGAATCAGGAACTTGAGCTTCATGCGGTTTCTCCAGCAGCGTCATTCGCACGACGGCTGCCACGGCGATAACGTCGATCGGTCGCCGCGACCAGACCGCCCAGCGCCATCAACAGGCAGCCCCCCCAGATCCAGTCGACGAAGGGCTTCATGTAGACCCGCACCACCCAGGCCCCGCTGTTCTCGATCGGCTCACCCAGCGAGACGTACAGATCCCCGGTCAGCATCGGGACGATGGCGGCTTCGGTCATCGGATTGCGCTGCACGCGATAGACGCGCTTTTCCGGGAACATCTCGGTGACGCGTTCACCGTTGCGAGTGACTTCGATGGTGGCACGGGCGGCCACGTAGTTCGGCCCACGCAGGTCGCGCACGCCCTTGAAGGCAAAGGTGTAGCCGCGCACCTCGGTGGTGTCGCCCACATCCATCTTGACGTCACGTTCAACCTCGTAGGTCTTGACCAGGGTGACGCCGAAGATGAACACCGCAACACCCAAGTGGGCCAGCAGCATGCCGACCATCGGGCGCGGCAGTTGACGCAGCCGACCCATCAGGCTGAGCCCCGAGCCGTTGTCGCGCAGGCGCTCCCACAGATCGGTGACGACCGAGGCGACGATCCACCAGCCCAGCGCCAGACCGATGCTGGCGACCAGTTCAATCCGGCCAGCCAACCAGCCCGAACCCAACGCAGCGATCACCGTCACCACGGCAGCCCAGCGCAGACGGCGTGCCAGGTCCGGCACTTGGGCTTCCTTCCAGCGCGCCAGCGGGCCGACCCCCATCATGAAGATCACCGGGGCCATCAGCGGCATGAAGACGCTGTCGAAATAAGGCACCCCGACCGAGATCTTGCCCAGACCCAGCGCATCTAGAACCAGCGGGTACAGCGTGCCCAGCAGCACCGCCGCGCAGGCCACCACCAGCAGCACGTTGTTGACCAGCAGCATGCTTTCACGCGACACCAGCGCGAAGCGCGCGCCCAGCCCCACCTTGCTGGCGCGCCAGGCGTAGAGCGTCAGCGACACGCCGATCACCGTCGCCAGGAAGCCGAGGATGAACAGGCCGCGGCGCGGATCAGTGGCAAAGGCATGCACCGATGACAACACGCCCGAGCGAACCAGGAAAGTGCCGAGCAGCGACAGCGAGAACGCCATGATCGCCAGCAACACGGTCCAGTTCTTGAAGCTGCCGCGCTTTTCAGTCACCGCCAGCGAGTGCATCAGCGCTGTGCCGACCAGCCAGGGCATGAATGAGGCGTTTTCGACGGGGTCCCAGAACCACCAGCCGCCCCAACCCAGTTCGTAGTACGCCCACCAGGAGCCCAGGGCGATGCCGATGGTCAGGAAGATCCAGGCCACCGTGGTCCAGGGTCGGCTCCAACGTGCCCAGGTCGAGTCAAGATTGCCGCCGATCAGTGCGGCCAGCGCAAAGGCAAAGGCCACCGAGAATCCGACATAGCCCATGTAGAGCATCGGCGGGTGAATCACCATGCCGGGGTCTTGCAGCAGCGGGTTCAGGTCGCGGCCATCCGGCGCCGCCGGAAAGAGCCGCTCGAAAGGGTTCGAGGTCAGCAGCATGAACAGCAGGAAGCCGAAGGCCACCACCGTCATCACGCCGATGATCCGGGCCAGCACCGCCTGCGGCAGGTGCCGGCTGAAGGCCGCCACCGCCACCATCCACAGCACCAGCATCAGCACCCACAGCAGCAGAGAGCCTTCGTGTCCGCCCCACACGCCGGCGATGCGATACGGCAACGGCAGCAGGCTGTTGGAGTTCGACGCCACGTACAGCACCGAGAAATCGTTCCGGATGAACGAAGCCTCCAGGCATCCAAAGGCCACAACGACCAACGCCGCCAGCAGCACAGCACCAGGCCGAGCCAGCGCCATCCATTCGCTACGCCCCTTTTGCGCCCCGGTCAGAACCACAGCCGACAGAAAAACCGACAGCCCCAGCGCCAGCCAGAGCGACAAATGACCAAGTTCCGGAATCATCGCGAGGCTCCTGCAGCAGCGGACTGCAACGAGCCCCCCTTGTTGGCCATCTTCAGCGCTTCGGCCGCCTCGGGCGGCATGTAGTTCTCATCATGCTTGGCCAGCACCTCGCGAGCGATGAAGACTCCGCCTTCGACCTTGCCCTGGGCCACCACGCCTTTGCCTTCCTTGAACAGGTCGGGAAGGATGCCTTCGTAGACCACCGGAACCTGCTTGACCGTATCCGTCACTTTGAAGTTGACCTTCACGCCGTCGCGCCGAACGCTGCCCTGCTCAACCAGCCCGCCCAGCCGGAATGTCTTGCCTTCGGGGGCTTCCTTGTTGAACACCTGGGTCGGCGAATAGAAAAACACCAGATTGCTGCGGAAGGCATTCATCACCAGTGCAGCCGCAGCCGCCACGGCGACCACAATGCCCAGCACGATGGCCATCTTTTTGTGTCGGGGTTTCACGTTTTTAATTTCCTTGTTCGGATTCTTCATCAGCGACCATTGCCGCCTGCTGAAGGGCCAGTTTTTGGCGATGGCGCGCCAGCAGAGGTTCGACCACCATGATCAGGGCCGTCACCAGATACGAGCCCCAGACGTAGGTGCCGTAGCCCCCCAGTTCGATCAGTTCACGCATCGGCAGACTCCTTGCGAGCCAGGGCGCGCACCCAGTCGGCGTCCTGCTCGCGCTCCAGGATGATGGCCCGGGTCCGGGTAAAGACAACGGCAAAGGCATAGGCCCAGAACGCGAAGGTCATCACCATCATCGCGGTCAGCATGATGGAGGCCATCTTCGGCGCGGCTGTCATGCTGACCGAAGCGCCCTGATGCAGCGTGTTCCACCAGCGCACCGAGAAATAGATGATCGGCACATTGATCGCCCCGATCACCGCCAGCAGTGCGCCGGCCTGATCCGAGCGCTTCGGGTCGTCGATCGCCTCGACCAGGGCCATAAAGCCAAGGTAGAGGAACAACAGAATCAACTGCGAGGTCAGACGAGCATCCCAGACCCACCAGGTGCCCCAGGTCGGCTTACCCCACAAGGCACCGGTCCACAGCGCGATGAAAGCGAACAGGGCCCCGGTCGGCGCGATCGCCCGCGCCAGCATCGAGGCCAGTCGCACATTCCAGGCCCAGCCGACTGCAGCCCAGCCTGCCATCGCCAGGTACAGCACCATCGACATCCAGGCCGCCGGCACGTGGATGTAGATGATGCGGTAGGCCTCGCCCTGCGTGGCATCGGTCGGTGCCTGGACAAAGCCGATATAGAGCCCAGCCAGAGCCAGCAGCAAGGCACTGGCCCATAGCCAGGGCAACAGTGCGCCAGTCAGGCCGTAGAAGCGGGAAGGCGCCGCGAAGGTGAACAGTCTCATGATGGGTCGAATGGATCAGTGCAGGGCGATCCGCAACGCAGCCGCAGTGGCCAGCGGCGCGCCCAGCGCCGACAGGATGAGCAAAGCGCCGAGCAGCGAATAATGCCCGGCCGGCGAAATCCCCGCGTCGACGGCGGAGACCGCCCCAGCCCCGAAGATCAGAGCTGGAATCGTCAACGGCAGCACCAGCAGAATCAACAGAACCCCGCCGCTGCGCAGCCCCAGCGTCAGCGCCGAGCCCACTCCACCCAGCAGACTCAGGATCGGCGTGCCCAGCAGCAAGCCAAGACACAGGGCGGCCAGTGCTTCGGCATGCACATCAAATAGCACGCCAAGAACCGGGCTCATCACCAGCAACGGCAGCCCAGTGGTGAGCCAGTGCACCAAGGCCTTGGCTGCAGCGATGGCCACCAGCGACTGCCCGGAAATCACCATCTGTTCCAGCGTGCCATCGGCGTGATCGACCGAGTACATCGCCGTCACCGACATCATCGATGCCATCAGGGCGCAGACCCAGACCACCCCGGGTGCCATCTGACGCAGCATCTGGGGCTCCGGCCCGACTCCGAGCGGAAACAGCGTCACGGCCACGACGAAGAACACCACCGGCAGCAAGGCATCG
Source organism: Burkholderiaceae bacterium (assembly GCA_031970775.1). GTDB lineage: Bacteria > Pseudomonadota > Gammaproteobacteria > Burkholderiales > Burkholderiaceae_C > Sphaerotilus. The sequence goes on from DALYHR010000012.1 coordinate 4,509, forward strand.
ATGCGCCGCCGCCCGGCCATGCGCAAATCGCGACCCAGGATGACGCGCCAAACCGAGCGATGAGCCATCACGTACCGGCTCCCAAAATCCACTCCCGCACTGGTGCCAGATCCGGTACCACGGCTGACAACTCCAGATGGCTGGTCAGCACCACGGAGCCCCCTTGTGCCACGTGCCCGGCAAGGACCCTGCCCAAAACGGCAGTTCCGGCGGTATCGAGGGCATCGAAGGGCTCATCGAGAATCCATAGCCCGGGGGACTTTTCCAGCGCGAGGCGAGCCAGTGCGACCCGACGTCGCTGCCCCTGGGAAAACGTCCGCACAGGGCTGTTCTCACGCCCCGCCAACCCCAGAGTCTTCAAGGCCGACTGCAACTCAGACAATTCGACTGACAACCCCCTCAAACCCGCCATGAATCGCAGGTTCTCCAGCGCGGTCAGATCGTCCTTGAGGGCATTGGCGTGGCCGATGAATGCAGAACTAGCGCCTGAAGCCAAACTCACTTGACCTTCATCCGGGGGCACGATGCCCGCGAGCAGGCGCAACAGGCTGGACTTTCCCCGCCCGTTACTGCCCTTGATCCAGACCACTTCACCCGGATGGGCCTCGAACTTGACATCGCGAAAAAGTCGCCGCATGCCTCGGCGACACGCCAACCCCTCGGCGCTCAGTACGGAGCCCATCAAAAGTCGTACCGGGCACCGATCGAATAAGTCTGCACTCGACTCGTTAGCGTTTGATTTTGCTTATGCTCAGTCGTTTGCTCGAAGCTGTAATCCGCATCAGTTGTGAACTGACGCGTCACCTTGTAGGACAACCGGAACGACGGCGCGACCCGATCCAGCTTTTCACCCAGATGATTCGTCTGATGGTAAAGCCGCAAGGCGGGGTCAATCTGCCAACGTTCCCCGACTCCGGTCGAGTTGTTATACGACAGTAAAGTACCGTGAATCCCGCCCCCCACCGAATTGCCAACGCCATCCAGAACAAGCGGACTCTGGGCTTGATTCAGGCTAAATACACTGCTATCCCGACTGGAATACAAATTCGAGCCAATCAACTGCAACATGCCATTCAGCATATTCCCCGTACCCGGCTGCCCCTGAGGCAACACATCCGGAACGGGCGCCACTTGGCCAATATTCATGAAACCAATATTCCCACCAATTTGCCAGCGCTGATTCAGCGGCTTCGTGACGCCTACAGTCCCTTGAGAATACATGGCAGTGATCTCATGCACATTTTCACGCAGGGCCGCCAGGCTTCCGTAGCACGCCAGAAGATCATTGATGTTCCGGAACGGACTCGGAAGCTGAGTGCTCCCCGGCGGTGCAGTCGGACAGACTGTCGACTGCGAAAAGTACAGCGCGTTACTCAGCGTCAACATCGACACCATCCGACGATCAAACGTGAAGTTGAACGCCGTACCCGATTCCAACTGCCAAGCCCCCTGGATTGTTCCGATATTAACCACCTTGAGCAGGGTATCGTAATCAAACAGGAAACTAGCATTCAGGCCACCATCGAAATAGCGCAACTCGGTGCCGAACGCATTCCGATCGACGACACCGTCGATCATTCCACGGTTGATGTACAGGCTACCGCTGATCTTCTGAGTCAACGCTTCAGCTTCAAGCGATGCACCATAGAAATAGCGGCTCGTATCCATCAGCTTGTCAGCCGGCTTACCGACTACCGCATTGGCCCGGAATTTCGGAAACAGGGTATAACCCGCCTGAACACCGTCGAACCGAGTGATTACGCCGACCCCACTGGGGCTTTGGCGACCCAACTTCAAACTAGTCCCATCTGCAAACGATCGGTAGTCGACATACATAGCAGACAACCGAACCTTATTCAGATCCCGCGTAATATCCCGCTGGTAGCTATCCCGGAACACCAGTCGCAGATCTTCATCCTGGTCGCGACGGCGCCAAGTCAGATCCAGATTGGTATTGGTCATCTTTTGCGGTGATGTCGAAATCTCGCTATCGCTCAAGAGAACCGGCAGGGCACTGACGACCGAATCCGCAAAATCCTGCGTCCGGACTTTCGACTCACCGCCGTAGTAAGCAAAGCCCAGAACACCCGTGGTCTTGCCCTCAACAGGCGCCTGCTCCTTGCGTTTTGCTGTCTTCTCGGTACTCCAGGACTCACTGATGATGCTGCGTGCCTGGTCTACCTTGGGATGCTTCGGGTATTGACTGATAAACAGTTCAAGTTCGGCACGTCCACGGGCATAGTCACCCCGCTCGATCCGAACGATGCCAATGGTCAACTGTGCTTCAGCGCTGGCCCGATTCGGAGGCAACTCCAGCACGCGATTGAGCATGACCAGGGCCTGATCCAATTTGCCGGCTGACTCCGATTTCTTGGCAAGATCAAGATAGCGAGCAGCCCGCTCCTCGATCTGCTGCTGCGTGACAGCTGCACTACCACCGGCAGCCGAGGCCCCCTCCTCTGCGGGAGCTGGCGCCACCAATGATTGGGTCACCACAGCAGCCTGCGGAAAGCGCCCCTTGAGATCGTCGACAGCCTTGGCGGCCTCCTGTCTCGTCCCAAACATGCCCAGCCGGACTTCATAGCGCTGAACCCCATCGACCACGCGGCGCACGGTCTCCAGCCCGAGACGGCGATAGGCCTGCGGCACATCAGCCAAGGTTACATTGCGCAGATTCTGATCGGTGGCGGAGATCAGCGTGACGGCGTAGGCTGTCGTCGCTTCTTCACCGACAGGCGTCGGGTTCTGAGCCGCGTTGTCCGCAGCCATCAGCAACTGGGCAGCCTTGGGAAAGACCACCTCGATGGATTTGCCTCCCCGACCGGCCCTCACCGAATGCGCCATGGGACGTGCAAAGCTGATCACCAGCTTGCGATTGCGCTCCCCGCCTTGCCCGGCGGACTCATCGACGACTGTGATGTCCGGCAGCCCTCGCCCACTCACGACCAAACGCTGACCGAAAACCAGATTCAGCAGATTCTTGCTAGGAACCACTTCATAGAAGGCCTGAACCAGATCGTTCGAGCGTGAGCTGACGTTCTTGGTGTACTGAATCGGGGTCTGGAAACGAATCTGGAGCACCACACTGGTGCCCTCGGGCCTGAGATCAGTGTCTTCAATGATCTGAGCCTGCACGACACCGACGCACAAGATCAATGTCAAAGCCAGAACAAAACGATGGAGCAGGGATTTCACCGAGGGATCTTCCAGTTGAAAAGGGTGGTGTCGAGTTCAAGCGACACCACCCATCAAAGCCATTCTGAATCGCAGGCCGCGATTATCGCGACCCCGCATGCAGCTGTGTGATTTCGTGAAACTATCCAGGCGATGCAGATCAGTCCCAAGCGGTGTAGGCCGTTCCCTTTGTCCCCAAAGGACGATGGCAACCTGACTGCGAACAGTCAGTCGGCACCACACCGGCCTTGGCCTTGTGAGCCAGCGCCTTCTTGTCCATGCTGCCCAGGTAGCTCGTCCCCGATTGATGGCAACTCTTGCACCAGCCCGAACCATTGCCCTGGCTGCCGTTGTGATTCATGCGCACAGACGTCCAGACCGTCGTCCCGGTATGGCAATCGTCGCAGTCCATGGCGGCCCCATTCAGCAATTGACCTTCCGGGATGTGATTGCCAGGCTTGGTCAGGGCACCCTGAACACCCGCCGTGAGGAAACTGCCGTTGTGGCAGGTCTTGCAGGCCGCAGCGGTAACCACGGTGTGATTCATCGTCACCGACACCGCAAACGAGGTCTGGGACTTGTGGCAGCTATCGCACTTGGCTGTGCCGGTCGTGACCGGAATGTGCGTTGCGGTCTTGCCCTTGGCGGTGGTTCCGTTATGGCAGGTATCACAGGTCCCGGAACCGACCGCATTGGCTGCCGAGTGAGCGAAAGTCGTTCCGCTCGTCCAGCTGCTGGTCGACTTGTGACAGCTCTCGCAATTGCCGGTGACGCTAGCGTGTGTCGCCGTGGCGGGCTTGCCAATGGCGGGCGGGAAGCTGCCCGTATGGCATGTGGCGCACTGGCTGCTGATCGAGACTGCGCTGTGTACCTTGGCCGGGGCCCAGGCGAAATAGCCCGACTTGTGGCAGGTGTCGCAATTCGAGATGGCAACCCCTGCAAGAGCTGTGTAGGGGACGTGGGTCGCCGGTCGACCGTCAGCGGGCGGATAGGCCCCGGTGTGGCAGGTTGAGCACTGCCCCGACACGACCAGCTGGCTGTGATTCCACTTGGTGGGCTTCCAGCCCGTGGTGTTGTGGCAGCTGCCGCAGGTAGCGTTGCCGATGGGCACGTGAGTGGTAGGCCGCCCCGTCGCAGTACTGCCGTTATGACAGGCCGCACAGTTGGTGGCCGTCGTGAACAGCCCGTGATCCGGCTTGCCCGAACTCGCCCAGCTGACCGTTGACTTGTGACAGCTTTCGCAATTGCCGGTCACGCTGGCATGGGTGGCCGTTGCCGGCTTGCCCACTGCCCCCAGGTAGGACCCGGTATGACAGGTCGCGCATTGGCTGGACACGCTGACCGAGCTGTGCATATAGCCCGGCGCCCACGAAACGAAGCCCGCCTTGTGACAGGTGTCGCAATTGCTGACCGTCATCCCGGTCACAGACGCGTAGGGGATGTGATTGGCCGGACGCCCATCTGCCGGCGGATAGGCTCCGGTGTGGCAGGTCGCACATTGTCCAGTGACCACCAACTGCGAGTGATTCCACTTGGTCGGCTTCCAGCCGGTGGTGTTATGGCAGGTGCCGCAAGTGGCATTACCGATTGGCATGTGTGTCGTCGGACGACCCGTTGCTGTGCTGCCGTTGTGGCAAGCGCCGCAATTGGTCGCGCTGGTGAACAAACCGTGATCCGGCTTGCCACCGCCTGCACCGATCCAACTCGCCGTCGAGGTATGGCAGCTCTCGCAGTTACCCGTCACGCTGGCATGGGTCGGCGTCGCCGGCTTGCCCACCGCACCCAGGTAGGAGCCGGTATGACAAGTTGCGCACTGGCTGGACACGCTCACCGAGCTATGGAGGTACCCCGGAGCCCACGAAGCAAAGCCCGACTTGTGGCAGGTATCGCAATTGCCCGCCACCAGCCCTGCCACCGAGGCATAAGGGATGTGATTCGAGGGACGACCGTCCGCCGGCGGATAAGCACCGCTGTGACAAGTCGAGCACTGCCCCGTCACCACAATCTGAGTGTGATTCCACTTGGTCGGACGCCAGCCGCTGGTGCGGTGGCAGTTGTCACAGGTTGAAGCTGCCGCAACCGGCATGTGGGTCGGCGGACGACCCGTAGCGGTGCCACCGTTGTGGCAAGTACCGCATGTGCCGGCGGCAACCGTGGAGTGATCAAACCCGCTTGCCGGCTTCCATCCTGTCGGGCGATGGCAGGTGTCGCAGGAAGACTGAGTCGCAATGTGCGTCGGTGGCTTGCCGATCGTGTTCAGGCCGTTGTGACAGGTCGCACAGGTCCCCTGACGTACACCGGAGTGACTAAACCGCGCTGCGCTGAAAGCGCGTGTGATGTGGCAGGTATCGCAGGAATTCTGGGTCGGCAGATGGTTGACCGGTTTGACCACATTGGAGCGCGCGTAACGCGAACCTTCGGTGTGGCAGGTCGAGCAATCCCGGGGCGTCCCGCGGAAGATGCCGTTGATGTGGCACGACTCGCACTTGGCCGTGGCGTGCAGCCCAGACAGCACATAGCCTGTCTTCACATGGTCTTCGGCCGTACGAACCTGCGCCTGTGCCGAGCTGGCCAGGGCGATCGTCATCCAGACCAGCGCCAACGCAAGCAGACGACTACCCTGTCGCAGCCTGAACAGCGCCTCCTTGATCCAACCGACCATGCTCATCATCTGACCTCTCCTTGAACTTGCGACCGCCGGTCAACCCGTGCACCCGCGAACGCCACCTGCGGCACGCCCATCATCCCTGAAGACGATGGTGGCAAGCTTAAACTTGTGTCATTCCGGTCAGATCGAATGCCGCTCTTTCGTGAGCCTGGCTGGATCACACGGGCCCAGCCATCCACCTGGTGGCACTGCTCGCAGCGAGATCCGAACTGCCCATCGTGCCGATCATCGTTGCGGTGACAGCCAATACAGGCGGTTCCCACCGGCGAGGCCTTTTTCCCTGCAGGTGCGGGACGCCGGTGGCAGGACTCGCAACTCGCTCGACGATGCCCCCCCTCAAGCCGGTATTTAGCCCGACTTTCGTGGTCGAAATCCCACACGCCCCAGAGACGAACGTTGTGGCACTCCTCGCAGGCGGTGCCGAAGCGCAACTTGTGCTGCTTGTCGTCCTTGTCCTTATGGCACGCGTAGCACTCACGTGACGCATCACGGTAGCGCTTGGTCTGATGGCAGTCCTTGCAGGCTGGCGCAACATGGCGGCCGGTCAACGGGAAACGAGTTCGGGCGTGATCAAAGCTCGTCACCTTCCACGACACATCCGAGTGACAGGTTTCACATTTCAGACTCAGTGTTCCCTCGTGCTTGTCGTCCTTCTTGTGACACGAATAGCAGTCCATCGGGATGTTGCGGAATGACTTGGCGTTGGGGTGGCAGGCCGCGCACTTGATCTTCGGGTTGGCATGCCCATTGAGCAACGGGAAGCGAACCGTCCGGCTGTTGTGATCAAAGCGACCCAGCCAGTTCTTCCAGACCCGCTCGGTATGGCAGTTCTCGCACTTGGTCCCCAACGTGCCCTCATGCTTGTCCTCACGCTTATGGCAGCCGTAGCAGTCCTTGGGCACATCCTTGTAATTAGGCAGAACGCTCTTGGACGACGGGATCACATGGCAGTCCTTGCACTCGGCCTGAGCGTGCTGCCCGACCAGCGGGAAGCTGGTGCGGTCATGGCTGAACTGCGTCGCCTGCTTCCAGTCATTTTCGGTATGACAGGAGATGCAGTCGCGGCCTAGCACTTCCTTGTGCTTGTCATCCTTCTTGTGACAGGACCAGCAGTCCTGCGGCAGCTTGGGCAGCTTGTAGAGCGGACTGGTGTGGCAGGTCGTGCACGAGGTCGTCTTGTGCTTGCCGCGCAGTACGTACTTGGTATCCACGTCGTGGTTGAACTGCACCGTCTTCCAGGACTTGGTGCCGTGACAGGACTCGCACTTCTCGCCAAATCGACCCTTGTGCGCCTTCTCATTGCGATCGTCATCCTTGCGATGACAGCCGTAGCAGGTCTTGGGTGTTTCCTTGTAGCGCTTGTCGCGATGGCAATCCGCGCATTTGACATCGCTGTGCTTGCCCGTCAGCGGGAACTTGGTTTCACCGTGATCAAAGTCGGTGTCCTTCCAGCTCTTCTCGCTGTGGCAGTTAACGCACTTGGGACCCAGACCATCCTTATGAACGTCGTCCTTGCGGTGACAGCCGACACAGTCCGAAGGCGCCTGAGACCACTTCTTGCCAGACACGTGGCACTTCTCACAGGGCACGCTCTGGTGTTTGGCCAGCAACCGATAATCGGTCTGGCTGTGATCGAAACCCTTCTTGTCCAGGATCACGATCCGCGTGTCACGCCCCTTGTGATCGGTATGACAGCTGCGACAGAACTGCGGCTTCATGCGGCCATGCAGGCCCGTCTTGCCGAGGATGTCCTGGCCCACTTCCTTGTGACATTCGATGCAGCGGCCGTCCTGCTGATCCTTCTTGCCACGAACGTGGCACTTGGCGCACTCGCCCTCCCACTTGGCATGAGAGGCCACGACCTTACCCGGCGCCAGAACGGACTCAAGCTGCGCCTGCGCTGAAGGAGCCAAGCCCAGCAGGACAAACAACAGCGTGATCCAGAATCGGACCCAGAACACGATCGAACGCCCCACACCGCCCATCATCACCCCATCGATTGGCCGGAACCCATCCGGCGGTCCGGCTCAACAGGCCGACACTCAGTACACATGGACCGCCACGACGTGGACGATGCCGCTGATGATCAGAAGATAAACGAAAGGGATGTGTGCCACGTGCCAAAGTGCAAACAATCTCTCGTAAGCCCGCACCTGAGCAACCCGCAGCACAGCATCCATGTCGCGCCGCACCAGCGCCTTGGCATGCCGTGTACGCCGTACACGATCCAGCCCGGACCAGTGTTTCTGGTGTGCCAGGTCGTGGAACGGCTGGTTGAGATCGGCGGTGCATGCCCGGTAGACCTTCCACTCAACCCAGGGCAGGACAAACAGGCGGGACACAACACCATGCCAGCCCGGATCATCCTTGATCGCGAAAGCCTCGAATTCCACCAGACGCGGCTCGATGGAGGGAACCAGCCGGAATACGGAGCGCAGGTCCCCTTCCTCCCAGCCCGCACGCTGACGCCAGGCGCGCAGTTGCTCCTTCTCGCCATGCAGACCACGGGCCACCCGCACATAGACGAATCGCCCAATCACACCGCTGCCCGCCACGATCAACATGCTCCAGAACGCCACCTTGGCATTGAGAGAGCCCAGATGAAACGTTGAGTGGGCCAGGATCAACAGCGGCCCACCGATTCCCAGCATCATGTGAAAGTAGAGCCACCCTTTCATCTGTCCCAGTCGATGCAGGAAGCGAACATGCTTGCGCAGTGGGTAAAGAAAGACCAGCAGCATCAGAACACCACCAGCCACACCCAGCCAGTAGCCAATGTCATCGCCCGCCTTGAACAGGCCCAATGTGCTGATCTTCCACACACCGAGCACGAGCACCACGATCAGTGCGTAAAGCATCAGTCCGAACTCCCAAGACTCAAAAAATGGGAAACATTCCCATTATGCGACACCTGGAGATGCCACGACCGCCACCGCAAGCTCGGGGCGAGAAAGACGAAAGCCTGCCACAGGGCAGGCTTACGCCGGATCAGAAGAATCCCACTGCGGTTGACTCAGATGCCAACAACCCAGGACGACGTATCAAACGCACTGCTCATGACTGGCATGTAAGCCGCGAAGGTCGGTGCCGGATTTTTGCTTGGCCTGATCGGCGCTGCCGGGGGCATATCAGCCCGCTCCCATTGCCCGTTTTCCTGGGAGCGGGCTACCGAAAAGAATAGAAGCACCGGAAGGGCACCTTCCGATCTCCCCAGAAATCCGCCGCATCCCGGAAGACATCCAGCAACTGCTCCCGCGATTCGCGATCGAAGCGCGGACCATCCGGCAGTTGCTCCAGCACGACAACAAAGCCAGTCTGTGCCCCCGACTTGTTCACCAGATCGGTGATGCAGTCGTGCAGGGCATCGTAGTTTTTGCCGAAATGAGCCGGAAACAGGAAGGCCTCGGCGATCGTCTCCAGCACTTCCTGCTTGGACTGAGCCTTGGACAGGTTGGCATAGAGGAAGTGCTGACCCAGGGCCTCAGCAGCCCTCATCAGATCATCCACTCGAAAGGCCCGAATCGACTGAACGATATTCGGACGCACTGACTGCAATAGCATGGCGGTCCCTTGACTATTCCCCGACGCTTGCCGGACTCACGGCACGATCCGCGAAAAGCTCGTGTAGTGGTCCAGGGTAAGGTAACAAACTTCCGGTCGGCTCGGCTGGTATCCACCGCACACCACCCTCCGGGCACCACGGTCACGTGCCCCAGGGGTGGGAACCGTGTACTCGCGGTAATAGCCTCGCCTGTGCGCCGGCAACTGCTTTTCGCGATTACCGAAGACGACCCCATCCTTTTCGTAAGGAAATGGGCCTGAGGAGTGGATCAACCTGACCGTTTCCCGGGCCTCTGGGGACAATCTGTCCAGCGCCACGTCAGGTACTGCTGCGGGTGGTGCGGCAAACGACCACCCCGCTGACGACAGCCCCAGCAGGAGGAAAAGCAATCCGATGATCCGGGTCATCCAGCCTGCCAGCATCACATCCACCAAGGGTTTTTCCCGAGCTACAGGGGCGGGATGGTACAGAAATACCGCAAAAATCTCAAGGTGTGGTCACCCCGCCGCAGAGATCTTCAGCGCCCCGAGTTGGCATCGGCCACAGTCAGCGCCGTCATATTCACGATTCGCCGCACAGTTGCCGAGGGCGTGAGCACGTGCACAGGCTTGGCTGCACCGAGCAACACCGGACCGATGGCAATGCCCCCGCCCGCGGCCGTCTTGAGCAGGTTGTAGCTGATGTTGGCCGCATCGATGTTCGGCAGCACCAGGAGATTGGCTTCGCCATGAAGCGTGCCCCTGGGCATCAGTTCTGCCCGATACACCGGATCCAGTGCCGTATCGCCATGCATTTCACCATCAACCTCCAGCCACGGTGCCTGCTGGCGCAGCAGCTCGAGGGCTTCGCGCATCTTCACGGCCGATGGCTGGTTGCTCGATCCATAGTTGGAGTGCGACAACAGCGCCGCCTTGGGCTGGATGCCAAAGCGCAGCATCTCCTCGGCAGCCATGATCGTGATTTCGCAGAGTTGCTCGGCCGTCGGGTCGTAGTTGACGTGCGTGTCGACCAGGAATACCTGGCGGCCCGGCAGCACTAGTCCGTTCATGCAGGCAAAGGTCCTGACCCCCGGACGCCGACCGATGACCTGATCGACGTACTGCAAGTGGTAGGACGTCGAGCTCCAGGTGCCACAGATCATGCCGTCGACATGCCCCTGTTCCAGCAGCATCGAAGCCACCAGCGTCATGCGCCGTCGCATCTCGATCTTGGCCAGCTGCTCGGTCACACCCCGACGCTCCATCTTGAGGTGGTAGAGCGGCCAGAACTCGCGATAGCGTGGATCCTCTTCGATGCTGACGACTTCGATGTCGCGCCCGATCTCCATCCGCAACCCGAGTTGCTGGATGCGCTGCTCGATCACGTTGCGACGCCCGAGCAAGACCGGCTGGGCCAGGCCCTCGTCGACCACCACCTGCACGGCACGCAGAACACGGCGGTCTTCGCCTTCGGCATAGGCGATCCGGCGATTCGTCGTGGATTTCTTCGCGGTGGCATAGATGGTCTTCATCATCGCCCCGGAGGCGTAGACAAAGGCCTGCAGCTTCTCGCGGTAGGCATCCATGTCGGTAATCGGGCGCAACGCCACGCCGCAGTCGACCGCAGCCTGAGCGACCGCCGGGGCGATCTCGATCATCAGACGCGGATCGAAGGGCTTGGGAATCAGGTACTCCGGCCCGAAGGACAGCATCGCACCCGCGTAGGCCGCCGCCACGACATCACTTTGCTCGGCCTGGGCCAACTGTGCGATCGCCCGCACGGCTGCGATCTCCATCTCATCCGTAATCGTCGTCGCACCGCAGTCCAGCGCCCCACGGAAGATGTAGGGGAAGCACAGAACGTTATTGACCTGATTGGGATAGTCAGTGCGGCCGGTCGCCATGATCGCGTCGCTGCGCACCGCCTTGACCTCCTCCGGCATGATTTCCGGCGTCGGGTTGGCCAACGCGAAAATGATCGGGTTCGGGGCCATCGTGGCCACCATGTCGGCCTTGAGCACACCGCCGGCTGACAGACCCAGGAAGATATCCGCGCCCGCAATCGCCTCGCGCAGCGTGCGATGGGGAGTGTCCTGGGCGAATTCGGCCTTGTCCGGATCCATCAACTCGACACGGCCGGTATAGACCACCCCCGCCAGATCGGTGACCAGGATGTTCTCGCGCGGCAGGCCCAGCTTGACCAGCAGATTCAGACAGGCCAGAGCAGCCGCCCCGGCCCCGGAGGACACCAGCTTGACCTGCTTGATGTCCTTGCCCAGCACCTTCAGGCCGTTGAGCAAGGCCGCACCGACCACGATGGCCGTGCCGTGCTGATCGTCGTGGAACACCGGGATGTTCATGCGCTCGCGCAACTTGCGCTCGACATAGAAGCAGTCCGGGGCCTTGATGTCTTCGAGGTTGATGCCGCCGAAGGTGGGCTCCAGCGCAGCGATGATTTCGACCAGCTTTTCCGGGTCGTTTTCCTTGATCTCGATGTCGAAGACGTCGATCCCGGCGAACTTCTTGAACAGAACGCCCTTGCCTTCCATCACCGGCTTGGCGGCCAGCGGGCCGATGTTGCCCAGACCCAGCACGGCCGTGCCATTGGTGACCACGGCAACCAGATTGCCGCGGGATGTGTAGCGGAAGGCGTTGGCCGGGTCGTCGACGATTTCCTCGCAGGCGGCGGCGACGCCGGGCGAATAGGCCAGGGCCAGATCACGCTGATTGACCATCGACTTGGTCGCGGCGATGGCAATCTTGCCCGGGGTGGGGAACTCGTGATACTCGAGGGCGGCTCGGCGCAGTTGCGCGCGCTTGTCTTCGCTGTTCGACGACATGTGTGGTTCCGGTCAGAAACAGGTGGGCGGCTAGTCTAATTCCGAACCCGATTCACGGCACAGCCTCTGTGTGGGCGCGCGGCCCACGATAATCGCCGCGCCGCAGCGACGTCTGCCTCTTTTCCTGCCTCTTCCGGTCATGGCTCTGGGCGAATTTGATCTGATCGACCACTATTTCAATCGTCCGCGGCCGACCCGTCAGCCGTTGGGCATCGGCGATGACTGCGCCCTGCTCGCCCCCCGACCCGGCATGCAGCTGGCCGTTTCGACCGACATGCTGGTCGAAGGACGGCACTTTTTTGCCGATGTCGCCCCTCAGAGCCTTGGACACAAGGCGCTGGCGGTGAATCTGTCCGATCTGGCCGCCTGCGGCGCCGCGCCGCTGGCCTACACGCTGGCCCTGGCGCTGCCTCGCGCTGACGAGGCCTTTCTGGCGGCATTTGCCTGCGGCCTGCACGCTCTGGCCGACCGTCACGATATCGAGCTGATCGGCGGCGACACCACGGCCGGACCGCTCAACCTCTGCATCACGGTGTTCGGGGAAGTGCCCTCAGGGCAGGCTCTGCTGCGCAGCGGCGCTGAACCCGGAGACGATCTGTGGGTGAGTGGACGGCTCGGCGATGCCCGTCTGGCGTTGGAGGCTTTGCTGGGCCAGCACCCGCAACCTGCGGGCGTGCTGACCGCAACGCGGGTTGCGCTGGAGTGCCCCGAACCGCGCGTCGCCCTCGGCCAAGCGCTGCGCGGGGTGGCCCGCAGCGCGCTGGATCTGTCCGACGGGCTGGTGGGCGACCTCGGTCATCTGCTCGACCGCAGTCAGACCCGATGCGGCACCCCGTTGGGTGCGGTGATTGAACTGGAGCGGCTACCGCGCAGCGCTGCCCTGTCAGCCCAGCCCGCAGTGCTACAGCAGCTCTGCCTGCTCAGCGGCGGCGACGATTACGAACTGCTGTTCAGCGCCGCGCCCGAGGACCGGGAGCGGGTGATGCGAGCCGGTGAGGCAGCGCAAACTGCAGTCACGCGAATCGGCCGCATCGAGCGGATCGACCCATCCACCGGCCAGCACCGCATCCGCGTGCTCGACGCTGAAGGCGCCCCACTGGCGACGACGCCGTGGCGCTCCTTCGACCACTTTCGCTAAAAACGGACCCGCTATAGCGATCAGGCCGCAGCCAGCGCCTTGCATTCCTTGAGGCAGGCGGCGCAGGACTCGGCGCAGGCCTTGCACTCGTCGTGCTTCTTCTCGTGCTTGCGGCACTCCTTTTCGCAGTCCTCGCAGACTTGAGCAGCCAGGGCGGCGTAGCTCTTGAGGTACTTCGAGTCCTGAATCGCCAGCTTTTGCAGCGCGGTACACACCGGCAGCATCTGGCTGACCGAACGGGCGCAGGCCGCCATGTCCTTGTCACCCTCGCCCAGCAGCACCAGGCAATGGGCCAGACAGGCCTCGCCCTTGACCAGGCAGTCGGTGGCCGCAGCGATCACCGCCTTGGCCGGTGTGGCCGAAGCAGCGTGGTGATGGTGGTGGTGGGCATCCGCCGAGGCGGCCGCCGGCTTGGTCTTGCCGGTCTCGGCAGCCATCGCCTGAGCAGTCATGGCACCCAGGCCCAGCAGTCCGAGGTTCTGAATCAAATCGCGACGTTCCATGGTGTTTCTCTCCTTCGAATTTCGGGTGCGCGGACTATACGACCGCCTGATCGGGGTCAGCCAGCCCTTGCACCAACCGTTGCAAAGCGTGCACCACCGTGGCGGCGCGCACCGCCGCCCGGTCCCCTTCGAAGCAACAGCATTCGCTCCAGAGCCGCCCCTCTCGCAAGGCCCAGGCGAACCACACTGTGCCGACTGGCTTGCCCGGTACCGCCCCACCGGGCCCGGCGATGCCCGTCACCGCCACGCTCACCGCGGCGGCCGAATGGGTCAGTGCCCCTTGCGCCATCGCGCGGGCCACCAGTTCGCTGACCGCCCCGTGCGCGTCGATCAGTTCGGCCGGCACGCCCAGCATCGACTGCTTGGCCGCATTGCTGTAAGTCACAAAGCCGCGATCAAACCAGGCACTCGACCCGGCCCGGTCGGTGCAGGCCGCAGCGATGCCACCGCCTGTACAGCTCTCGGCCGTCGCCACCATCCAGCCCCGCGCCACCAGCTGATCGGCCAGGGCGGCCACCACATCAGCCGGGTTCAACGGACTCACACCAGCCCCCAACCGAACCACGCCGCGGCGCGCACCAGCGCCGCCAGCGTCAGCAGCGTGCAGCCTGCGGCGACCAGATCGTCGAACAGGATGCCGAAGCCTCCGCGCCAACCCTCGCCCTTGAACACCTGATCGGCCCAGCGCACCGGCCCGGGCTTGGCGGCATCGAAATAGCGAAACAGCGCGAAAGCCAGCAATTGCAGGCCCCAGGAGGCCGGGGACACCAGCCACAGCACAGCCCAGATCGCCAGCACCTCATCCCAGACGATGAATCCGGGGTCGGCGATCCGGGTGGCCCGCGCCGTCACGGTGCAGGCCCACCAGCCGACCCCTAACCCGAGCACCAGCATCAGCGACCAGAACAGATTGCGGACCGAGGGCTCCAGCAGATGATCGAGCAGCACAAAGACCGCCCAGCCCCACAGTGTTCCGGCCGTGCCCGGCGCCCAACGGCTCAGGCCGCTGCCGCCGCCCAAGGCGATCCAGTGGGCCGGATGACGAAACAGGAAGGCCCAGTCGGGTCGTTTGGGCTGGATCGCAGGGCCAGTGGGTGCAGTCGTTTCAAGACTCATCGTGGCGAGGGTCCGGTCAGGCGTTCCTGAAAACTGCGCAGCACCAAGGGCGGCGCGGATGGGGGCTGGAAAGCTTCGAGCATCATCAGCACTAACCGACGCAACGCGGCCCACGGGTCGTCAGGCCAGCCGGGAGATTTCAGCCCCTTGACCAGCCCGTCGCAGATCCGGGCCGCCTCGATCAAGCGCTTGACATCATCGAGCCGCAGCCGCGGCACCAGCCGCTCGACCAGTTTTTCCTTGGCGCCCCAGACTCGCGATTCGCGCAGCGCCATCGCCAGGGGCTGACCGTTGTCGACGGCCGAGCGCACGCGCCCGAGCATGCGCAGATCGTCGGCCAGCGTCCAGTGCGCC
>DALYHR010000013.1:0-18210 GCA_031970775.1 Burkholderiaceae bacterium
CGCTGCCTTCGTTGCGCAGTTCGAAATCGCGCTCGATCGCCGCACCGGCCAGCACCGCGGCGGGTGTGGCGCCAAGCGCCTGATCAAAGGCGCGCACCATGACCTGATTGAGGTCGGCATCCCACAGCCAGACCTTGCTGCCATCGGCGACGATGGTCTGCTCGTAGGGGCGGTGATATTCGAAGCGGAAGCGGTTGGGCCGCTGGAACTCGAAGATGCCCGCCGACTGCTTGCGCCGGTTGCCGTCGGGCGAAGTCACCACCTGCGTGAAGCTGGCGCGCGCACTGCGCACCTCCTGCCCGAAGGCCTTGAGCGCGGCCACGCCGTCAGCCGCCCAGCCCGCCAGCGGCAGCGCCGCCAGCGCCAGCACGCTCAGCCCTCGGCTCAGATTTCGGCTCATACCGATTCCTCGCTGCGGGTCGGCACCAGCAGATCGCGGTTGCCGTTGGTCGCCATCGAGGACACCAGCCCAGACTTTTCCATCTGCTCCAGCAGACGGGCAGCGCGGTTGTAGCCAATGCGCAGGTGACGTTGCACCAGAGAGATCGAGGCGCGGCGATGCTGCATCACCACAGCCACAGCCTGGTCGTACATCGGGTCGGCTTCGCCTTCGGCGCCAGCGCCGTCGGCCCCGGTGCTGCCTTCGCCCTCGATCGAGCCGCCTTCGAGGATGCCCTCGATGTAGTCAGGCGCACCGGTCGCGCGCAGGGCCTGCACCACGCGGTGCACTTCCTCGTCGCTGACAAAGGCGCCATGCACCCGCACCGGCAGCCCGGTCCCCGGGGCCAGATAAAGCATGTCGCCCTGACCGAGCAGCGCTTCCGCGCCCATCTGGTCGAGGATGGTGCGGCTGTCGATCTTGCTGCTGACCTGGAAGGCGATGCGGGTCGGAATGTTGGCCTTGATCAGGCCGGTGATCACATCGACGCTGGGGCGCTGTGTGGCCAGGATCAGGTGGATGCCGGCAGCGCGGGCTTTTTGTGCCAGCCGGGCGATCAGCTCTTCGATCTTCTTGCCGACCACCATCATCAGGTCGGCCAGTTCGTCGATCACCACCACCACATGGGGCAGGCGGGTCAGCGGCTCGGGCTGCTCAGGCGTCAGGCTAAAGGGGTTGGGAATCAGCTCCTCGCGGGCCTGCGCATCGGCGATTTTCTTGTTGTAGCCGGCCAGATTGCGCACGCCCAGGCGGCTCATCAGCCGATAGCGACGCTCCATCTCGGCCACGCACCAGGTCAGCGCGTTGGCGGCCTGCTTCATGTCGGTGACCACCGGAGCCAGCAGGTGCGGAATGCCCTCGTAGACGCTCATCTCGAGCATCTTCGGGTCGATCAGGATGATGCGCACATCGGCCGGTTCGGCCTTGTACAGCAGGCTCAGGATCATCGCGTTGATGCCGACCGACTTGCCCGAACCGGTCGTTCCGGCCACCAGCAGGTGGGGCATGCGGGCCAGATCCGCCACGACCGCCTGGCCGACGATGTCCTTGCCCAGACTCAGGGTAAGCGGCGAGGGCGAATGGGCATAGACCTCCGAGCCGATGATCTCGGACAGACGAATGCCCTGGCGGCGCAGATTCGGCAGCTCCAGCGCCATGCAGGCCTTGCCGGGGATGGTCTCGACCACCCGAATCGAAGTCAGGCTGAGCGAGCGTGCCAGATCCTTGGCCAGGTTCATCACCTGTGCGCCCTTGACGCCGACGGCCGGCTCAATTTCGTAGCGCGTGATCACCGGGCCGGGCTGTGCGGCCAGCACCTTGACCTCAACGCCAAAGTCCGAGAGCTTCTTCTCGATCAGCCGGGACGTCATCTCCAGCGACTCAGGCAGCACACTTTCCACCTTGGCCGAAGGAGGGTCGAGCAGTGACAGCTTGGGCAACACCACCGGCCCGGCACCCAGCGGGCGCAGCGGAGGCAGCGGAGACGGCATGGGCGGCGGCGTGACCCCGGAGAGAACGCCCGTCAACACGGGCGGCTCATCGCCCAGGTCTGAATCAGACGCAAGTTCACTGCCCAGCACCGGCTCGCTGCGTCCACCCTTTTTCTGCGGGAAGCTGGACAGCTCCTCCGGCAAGGCAAACCCGGGCTCAGTGTTGTGGAAGGAACGGGCCTCTGGGGTCTCCGGAGGCTCGATTACCGGCTCCTTGCGGTTGCTTTGCCCGACTTCGAGTTCGCGCTCGCGGTCGCGGGCCAGCTTCGCCCCGATGCGTGTGTCCTCGGCCTGCTCGCGCCGCTGGATCTGGCGATGCCGCAGCGAATCAAGCCCTGCACCGATCTCCTCGGCAATCACCAGCCACGAGAACCCGAATGCGAAGGCCATCCCGGCACCGGCCAGGACAATCCAGAAAATCCCACTGCCGGCAAAGCCCAACCAGACCATGCCCCACAGTCCGATGGTGGCTCCGACGGCTCCGCCCGCAGGCATGCCGGTCAGTTCGGCCTGGGTGTCGTAGAAGCGAGACCACTCCAGTCCGGCGCTGGCCAGCACCAGTACGGCCAGACCGATCAGCGCAGCCCCGGGGTTCCACCCGGACTTATGCGACGCATGCGAAGAGGTTTCCTCACCCGTCGAGGCTCGCACCAGCCAGGCCATCTGGAACAACCACAGGCGCAGCACGAACAGCACCAGCCACCAGGCCGAATGCCCCAGCAGCACCAGCGACAGGTCAGACAGCCAAGCCCCGAGCAGGCCGGCGCGGTTGCGCACCCCCAGACCATCGCCCGACGTGGAAAAAGCCGGGTCGCCCGGGTGATGCGTCACCAGGGCCAACACCCAGATCAGAAGCAGCAGTCCCAGAAGCAGGACACCCAGCTGATGCCGCCAGCGCCCCGTCGACTGCCAGGCACCAAATTGCGCCAACATCCGAAGAATCCGTTCTCAATCCAAACCACTGCACCAGCGACCGGCCCCGGCCTGCTGGTTGCGGATCATCCCGATCCGCTTGACTGCTCGCACCCGGGACCGACTCATCCCTGAGTGATCAGGCGTTCCGTCAGCACAACCCAACCATTTTCCTGGGTCTCGATCAGGCCACGCTCTTCCAGATCCTTCATCACCCGGCTGACCATTTCGCGCGAGGCACCAACCACCTTGGCCAGATCCTGGCGCGACACCTTGCCGCGGATGGTGCGCTGACCGTTCTCTTCCTGCGCCATGTCCAGCAGGGCACGAGCCACACGACCGTAGACGTCCAGCAGGGCCAGGGATTCGATCTGACGATCCGCGTTGCGCAGACGCGCCACCATGCCGCGCAGGAAGGCGTAGGCCAGGCTCGACGGATCGGGCAGACAGGCGCTGAACTCGTTGCGGCCGAGCACCAAGGCATCGGTCTGCACCTCCGCCCGGACGGTCGCCGAGTGCGGTTCACCGTCGATCAGGCTCATCTCGCCGAAATAGTCACCCATCTCGAAGACCGCCAGGATCACTTCGCGTCCGCGCGAATCGGAGGTCACCACGCGGGCACGGCCCGACAGCAGGATAAACAGGGCTTCGGACTTGCGGCCCTGTTCGACCATCAGTTCGCCTCGGCGGAAGCGACGCTTGACCACGCCATCAGCGATGACCTGGGCCTGCTCGTTGGTCAGCATCGAAAACAGCGGTACCCGCCGGATCAGATCAAGGTTCGAGAGCATGGCCATCAGGAAACTCCTCTTTTCGCAGACTTCTTCGTAAGGAACGCACAACAAAAAACACCCAACGGGGTGAAGGGGCGTTTCTACAATCTTCCCTGTGGTTGGATCGCACAGCGCCCCTCAGGTAACTGTCGATTTCGCCCCACATTTCACACCGCCGGGAGTGTGTTGCGTCGGCACTCTAACCGAAGCGCGCGCCGCTTGAATAGCGTCTGTATGCTCCCGGATCACCCTGTTACATCCGAGCACGCCCGATGAGCAACACCCCCCAGCATTCCAAGGTTCTGATTCTCGGTTCCGGCCCGGCCGGCTACACCGCCGCCATCTATGCCGCCCGTGCCGGCCTGAATCCGGTGATCGTCACCGGCATGGCCCAGGGTGGTCAGCTAATGACCACCACGGAAGTCGACAACTGGCCCGCCGACGTGCACGGCGTCCAGGGTCCGGACTTGATGCAGCGCTTCTTGCAGCATGCCGAACGCTTCAATACCGCCCTGATCAACGACCACATCAACGAAGTCAATCTCTCGCAGCGCCCGTTCCAGCTCAAGGGTGACAGCGGCAGCTACAGCTGCGACACGCTGATCATCGCCACCGGGGCATCAGCCCGCTACCTGGGTCTGCCTTCCGAACAGGCCTTTATGGGCCGGGGCGTCAGCGGCTGTGCCACCTGTGACGGCTTTTTCTACCGTGAGCAGGTGGTCTGCGTGGTCGGCGGCGGCAATACGGCGGTCGAGGAAGCGCTGTACCTGTCGAACATCGCCAGCAAGGTGCATCTGATCCACCGCCGCGACCAGTTCCGCGCCGAAAAGATCATGATCGACAAGGTCTACGAGAAGGTCGCTGCCGGCAAGATCGAACTGCACCTGTTCAACACCCTGGACGAGGTGCTCGGCGACGACTCGGGTGTGACCGGCGTGCGCATCAAGGATGTCAACACGGGAGCGACCACCGACGTGCCGGTCCATGGCTGCTTCATCGCCATCGGCCACTCGCCCAACACCGAGATCTTCAAGGGCCAGCTGGAAATGCACGACGGCTATCTGGCCACCCGCACCGGCCAGAACGGTTTTGCCACCATGACCAGCGTGCCCGGTGTGTTTGCCGCTGGCGACGTGCAGGATCACATCTACCGTCAAGCCATCACCTCGGCCGGCACGGGCTGCATGGCTGCCCTGGACGCGCAACGCTTCCTGGAACAGGAACAGGGCTGATCACCCACAAAGCCTATAGGGCCTGTCCGCACGCCGGCTAGGCTCTCTGCTTAGGCTATAATCGCCGGCTTGCCTGCTGGATAGACCGCACTGGGCTGAGTTTTAGCGACTCACCCGGCTTGGCAGGCATTGCGGTCGATGGGGCATCCCGAATACAAAGCTTTCGCACGAAAGCCTCGGGACACCTGGTCAAGCGATTGATATCAAACCGGAGAAGCGTCGATGGCACGCGTCTGTCAAGTCACGGGCAAGAAGCCCATGGTGGGCAACAATGTTTCCCACGCCAACAACAAGACCAAGCGTCGGTTCCTGCCGAATCTGCAGTACCGCCGTTTCTGGGTCGAAAGCGAAAACCGCTGGGTTCGCCTGCGCATCAGCAATGCCGCTCTGCGTTTGATCGACAAGGTCGGCATCGACCAGGTCGTCGCTGACCTGCGCGCCAAGGGCGAGCTGTAATCGCTCCCCTTCCCCGAAACACTGCATCTGACAGGAAACACGCACCATGGCAAGCAAAGGCGGTCGCGAAAAGATCAAGCTGGAGTCCACTGCGGGCACCGGCCACTTCTACACCACAGCCAAGAACAAGAAGACCACGCCCCAAAAGCTGGAATTCATGAAGTTCGATCCGAAGGCTCGCAAGCACGTTCTGTACAAGGAAGTGAAGCTGAAGTAAGTCCTTCACCGGACCTTCTGGCCTTTCGCAAAGCCCGCCTTCGGCGGGCTTTTGCTTTTGGGCTCGCACTCTACCGCCCCGATCGTTCTAGAGTGTCCGACCAGAGCCTGAGCAACAACAGGCCCGGGGAGGAATGATGAATAGCCTTCGTCATCGATTGGCTGGCTGTGCGCTGCTGCTGGTCATCAACAGTTCGATCCAGGCCCAAAGCCTTCAGGTCAGTCCGGTTCGCCTGGTGATGGGACAGCCCGCCGAGTTTCAACTGCACATCAGGCCCGAAGGGCTCACGTCGCCCGATGAGGCCACACAAGCCCGACATCGACGGCTCGAGCGCTGCCTTGAATTGCATCTCTCCTCCGGCGAACTGGCACTCGGCCCGGTTGACCTTGCCCCACACGGCTCTGCAGAACTCTCTGAAGACGAAACGGTGTCGGTCCGAGTTCGCTCCAGACACCCCATCCCGGAACCCTGGCTGCAGGGTCGTGCCATCTGGCGGTGTGGCGCGCGATTCGTGCGCGACTTCATGTGGCTGGTTGATCCGCCCGACCCGCATTCGCTCCCCGGACAAGTTCTGCACGCCCAGACTCGCCAGCGCACGCCTGACAGACGCCGGCCCACTGCTGCCCGCCCTTTCAAGACGGCAGCCATCGTCCACCCCCCAACCCAGCCTCTCGCGCACCCCGAGATCGCCCGGCTGCTGCAGACCCAGCAACGACTCGAGGCCTCGCTGAGCGAACTCGAAGCGCGGTTGGGTCAGCGCAACGAGTCCGTCGTCGCCAATGCCTTGCCTGCGGAGGCTCCAATACGCCCCCCAGCCGGCCCGCCAAACAACGCCATGCTGGGTGAACTTGGACAAGGCATGTTGATCGGCGCCCTGGTCAGCAGCTTGCTGATGGGTCTGGGGTGGCGACTCGGACAACGGGATCGCACCCTGATACGGCCAGAGCCCCCGGCAGCGACCCCAACGCCGCCTCTCAACCCGTCCCCGACGCGTGAACGCGTCACAACCGTCGCCCCGGGAAAACTCACACCAGCTGCGGCAGCGCACTCCGCTGCGGCACCGGCCGCCGAACGACAAGCCGTGGGCACCACGGACGAGGAAGCAGCCCCAGGCGTAGTCGTGCTGGACCTGCCGGCCCATCTACCCTTCGAACTGGAACAGATCGATCTGACCGCTCGCCAGGGATTCACTGGTGCCGCCGTGGCCATGATCGAGTCAGCCCTGGAGCAGCAATGCGGCGGGCAGCTACCCGCCGCATTGCTGCTGCGACTGGTTGACCATTACCGCCAGCTGGGACGCCCGGTGGATCTGACACGCGTGAGCTGGCCGCTGGAGCGGTGCTGCCGCGTCGACCCGGCTCAGTCCGGCACGTCGCTCATCGACGACGCGGGGCTGTCGAGCCGGCTGGCGCAGCTTTGGCTCGGCCCGGATCGTGCGTCGGGTCTTGCCCGGTGGCTGCTACGCCCGCCCCCTCAGGAGGACGAGCGCACGACCACTCCCGAAGACGAAGCGCCGACCCTTGGGCTGATCGCCTTTCAGGAGCTGCTGGAGCTGTATCCGCTGGCTCGGGCGATCGATGATGACGAATCAGGCCCGGATCGCCCGAAGCTGCAGGGCGAAACGTTGCAGCGACTCGATACCGCTGAGCTCAGCCTTGCGGCACCAGAGCTGCAAATCCGCGACGAGTTGATCCGCTGAGACGTTGGTACGCGTCCAGAGCTGACGCAGCTCCTCGCGCATTGACACGAGCTGCCGCAGCACCTCGCTCTGATCACGCGCTGCGTCGATCTGTTGTCGCAGGGCGGCCGGAATCTTCTCCACATCGCGATGCAGCCAGCGGCGCGCCAGTTGCAGTCCGGCCAGACGCGATGCATCCACCGAAGCCCCTTTCTGCTCACGCAGCCGGCTGATTTCCTGCGCGCAAGCCTGACGCAGATCGCGCGCATAAACCGCCATCACTTCATAGCGGTTGGCGATGATCGCTTCGAGCGTCTGGCCATCAGCCTGTGCCTTGATTTCGCCCGTGCGCAGCTGCGGAGCGGTCTTGCGCACCTTGGCCCAGCCCACCAACTCCATCGCACGGATGTAGCCCCAGGCGATGTCGAACTCGAAGGGCTTGACCGACAGCTTGGCCGAGGTCGGGTAGGTGTGATGGTTGTTGTGGAGCTCTTCGCCGCCGATCAGGATGCCCCAGGGCAGCACGTTGGTCGACGCGTCGGTCGCCTCAAAATTGCGGTAGCCCCAGTAGTGCCCAATGCCGTTGATGATGCCGGCGGCGGTGATCGGAATCCACAGCATCTGCACTGCCCAGATCGTCAGGCCGGCGACGCCGAACAGCAGCACATCGAGCACCAGCATGATCGCCACGCCCAACGCGGAGTGCCGGGTGTAGAGGCGACGCTCCAGCCAGTCGTCTGGTGTGTTGTGGCCGTACTTGCGCATCGTCTCCTCGACCTTGGCCTCGGCGCGATACAGCTCACTGCCCTGCAGCAGCACGGTCCGGATACCGCGGGTCACCGGGCTGTGCGGATCATCCGGGGTCTCGCATTTGGCGTGATGCTTGCGGTGGATCGATACCCACTCCTTGGTCACCATGCCGGTGGTCAGCCACAGCCAGAAACGGAAGAAATGCGACGGCACCGGCCCGAGATCGAGTGAGCGGTGCGCCTGCGAGCGATGCAGGAAGATCGTCACGGCCGCAATGGTCAGATGCGTCAACACCAACGTGACGATCACCATCTGCCACACGCTGGCGTGGAGCAGACCATGGGCCAGCCAGTCGATCAGCACATCGCCAAGGCGAAAGAATTCGGACATGAAGGGGTTTCCTGCGCGGCAAAGGTCGAAGGGGGCGATTCTATCGGCACCCCATAAGACCCTCCAACGTGAAAACCCGACTTTTTGCCGGCTTCAGCTCGGTTAAATCGCGATCTGGCAGGGATCGTTCACCACCCTACCTGAGCATCGCCGGACATCACTTCCGCTGCCAGACCGCAGCAAAGAAGCCGTCGGTGCCATGCCGATGCGGCCACAGTCGAAGGAAGGGCCCTTCGGCCAACGATGCAGCCGCCTCGCCAAGCTTTTGCCGCTCCAGGATCTCGGCGACCGGCACCGGTTCAAATCCGGGGTTGGCCGCGGAGAACGCCTCGGCAATGCGTTCGTTCTCGTCGGCCAGCAGGCTGCACGTGGCGTAGACCAGCCGACCGCCCGCCTTGAGCATCCGCGCGGCGCTGGCCAGGATCGCGGTCTGCTTGACCACCAACTCCTGCACCGCCTGCGGGCTCTGGCGCCACTTCAGATCCGGGTTGCGCCGCAGCGTGCCCAGCCCCGAGCAGGGCGCGTCGACCAGCACGCGGTCGATCTTGCCGGACAGCCGCTTGACCCGCTCGTCGCGCTCATGCGAGATGCCCGCCGGGTAGACGTTGGACAAGCCGCTGCGCGCCAGACGGGGCTTGAGCGCCTCAAGCCGATGCGCAGACACATCGAACGCATACAGACGGCCGGTATTGCGCATCATCGCGCCCAGCGCCAAGGTCTTGCCGCCAGCGCCGGCACAGAAATCGACCACCATCTCGCCGCGCTTGGCCTCGGTCAGCAGCGCCAGCAGCTGGCTGCCTTCGTCCTGCACTTCAACGCCGCCGGAAGTAAACACCTCCATCTTCTGCAGCGCAGGCTTGCCCTCCAGCCGCACGCCCCAGGGCGACCAGGGGGTCGCCTGAGCTGGCAGACCGGCCTGCGCAAAGGCTTCCAGCACCTCCTCGCGGCGGGACTTGAGCGTATTGACGCGCAGATCCAGATTGGCCGGGCGGTTCATGGCCTCGACCAGCTTCCAGAACTCATCGGCGCCGACTTGTTCAAGCAGCGGGGTGGCCAGCCATTCCGGCAGGTTGTGGCGCAGGCGCTCGGGCAGGGTGTTCCACTGCTCCTTCTCCATCGAGCGGGCGCTGTCGAGCCATTCAATTTCGGCCGGCGTCAGCGCAGAACGCAAAAAACTGTCCTGCCCGGCCCAGGCCAGGCTGACCAGCCGACGCTCCAGCGGTCCGGTGCCCGACTGCGCCAGGTTTTGCAGCAACAGCCGGCGGCGCAGCACAGCGTAGGTGGTCTCAGCCAGGGTGTGGCGCTCGCGCGAGCCCAGCGTGCGGTGCTGGCGGAAGAACGCCGACACCACGGCATCGGCAGGGGAGTCGAAGCGCAGCACGCTGCGCAGCAGCTCGACATTCATTTCGAGCAGGGCCTTGGGATTCATGCGTCGGACTCCGGAAAAATTCAGTGAGAAGCGGGGGCGGGGCCCAGATCGCCGAACAGCCATTGCGGTTCGGCGTGGAGATGGCGGACCTGGCCGGGGGTGGAGGTATCGAGCTGCCCATCGAGAAACCAGCGCACCGCGCGCGGGTAGATCTGATGTTCGCAGACCAGCACGCGCTGTGCCAGCCGCTGCTCATCATCGTCGGGCAGCACCGGCACGGCGGCCTGCATCACCACCGGACCATGGTCGAGCGTCGGGGTGACGAAATGGACCGTCGCTCCGGCCATCTTGCAACCCGCCTCGATCGCACGGCGATGGGTATGCAGTCCGGCAAAGGCCGGCAGCAGCGAGGGGTGGATATTGAGCATGCGCCCCTCGTAATGGCGCACGAAGTCTTCGCCCAGGATGCGCATGAAGCCGGCCAGCACCACCACGTCGGGCCTATGGCGGTCGATGGCGGCTTGCAACTGCGCATCGAAGGCACTGCGCGAAGCCGCAGCACGGAAATCGACCACCTCGGTAGGCACCCCTTCGGCAGCGGCCCAAGCCAGGCCCTGCGCCTCGGGGCGGTCGGCGATGACGGCGGCACATTCAGCAGCCCACCCTTGCGCTCGAGCTGCCCGGACGATGGCCTGCATGTTCGAGCCGCGTCCGGAAATCAGAATCACGATACGTTTCATGAGGGGTGCGAGTGTAGCGACCTGCCACCTGCGGCCCCGCTGCCTACAATCCGGCGCCTTGCCCATCCCACACCCCGTCACTGCGACCCCAGCATCCGCATCATGGCCACCCGCGTCCTTACCGGCATCACCACCACCGGCACCCTGCACCTCGGCAACTACGTCGGCGCAGTGCGCCCGGCCATCACCGCCAGCCGCGAAGTCGGCGTGGAGAGCTTTTTCTTCATGGCCGACTACCACGCGCTGATCAAGTGCGATGACCCGGCCCGCATCGAACGCTCGCGCCTGCAGATCGCCGCCACCTGGCTGGCCGCCGGGCTCGATACCGAGCGCGTGGTGTTCTATCGTCAGAGCGACATCCCCGAGATCCCCGAGCTGACCTGGCTGCTGACCTGCGTGACCTCCAAGGGCCAGATGAACCGGGCACACGCCTACAAGGGCGCGGTCGATGCCAACGTCGCTGCGGGCGAGGAACCCGATGCCGGCGTGACGATGGGCCTGTACAGCTACCCGATCCTGATGGCGGCTGACATCCTGATCTTCAACGCCCACCGCGTGCCGGTCGGCAAGGATCAGGTCCAGCACATCGAGATGGCGCGCGATGTGGCACAGCGCTTCAACCACCTGTTTGGCCAGGGCCGTGAGTTCTTCGTGCTGCCCGAAGCGCAGGTCGACGAGACGATGGAGCTGCTGCCCGGACTGGACGGCCGCAAGATGAGCAAGAGCTACGACAACGTCATCCCGCTATTCGAAGGTGGTGAGAAGGCGCTGCGCGAGGCGATTGCACGCATCGTCACCGACTCGAAGCTGCCGGGCGAGCCCAAGGAGCCCGAGGGCACGGCGCTGGTGCAGATCTTTGACGCCTTCGCCTCGGCCGAGGAGCGTGCCGCCTTCCGCGCCGAGCTGCGCGCCGGGCTGGCCTGGGGCGAAGCCAAGAATCGGCTATTTGCCCAGATCAACGCCCAGATCGGCCCGATGCGCGCCCGCTACGACGCACTGATGGCCGAGCCCGAGAAGATCGAAGCGATTTTGCAGGCCGGCGCGGCCAAGGCCCGTGCCCTCGCCCGGCCGCTGCTCGACGACCTGCGCCACGCGGTCGGACTGCGACGCTTCCAGCCGCTGGTGGCGGCGCAGGCTCCGGCCGCTCAGGTCAAGGTGCAGCTGCCAGCCTTCAAGCAGTACCGCGAGTCCGACGGCCGCTTCTATTTCAAGCTCGCCGCCCACGACGGCCGCGTGCTGCTGCAAAGCCAGGGCTTTGAGGGCGGCCGCGAAGCGGGCGAATGGGTCAAGAAGCTGCGCACCGGCGGAGCGGCTGCATTGAGCGGCGTGCCCGCCGCGCTGGGTGAAGGCGTCGCGACCCGCGAAGTCGAGGCTGCGCTGGACGCCCTGCGCGCCGCCGCCGAGGCCTGAAAACTGAAAAAAGCCGCCTTGCGATGAGCGCCGACGACTCGATCCTGCTGGCCGATCTGGAGACCGCGATCAACTGGTGGCGCGAGCGTTCACCCTCGCCCGACGGCATCACCGCCTGCGCCGAAGTGCGTGCGCTGGCTGAGGTCTACGCCGGTCTGGTCTATTTCCGCCGCGCGGAGGTAGCCGTGGCGCAGATGCCAGAAAGGGCGCTTCGGGCCTGGCTGACCTGGTACGACAGCACGCCCGACACGCCCTGCATCGCGATCTGCTCGACCGCGCAGGGCGACAGCATCTGCAAGGGCTGCGGCCGCACCGAAGACGAAGTGCAGCACTGGACCGCCTTGAGCCCGGCGCACAAGCGCGCGGTGTGGCACCGCATCACGCAGGCGCACAGCGCCTGGCGCTTCAACCGCTATGCCGAGCGGGCCCGCGATGCCACCCGGGCTCCGACCAGCCCGGCCGACACGATGCCCAGCCCGAGCGAGGCCGCCGCTGCGATGAACAATCCACCGGCCTGACCGCGATCCATCAGCGCCCCCAGAATCGGTGCGGCCACCGCAAAGCCCAGATCCAGCCCCGAATAGACCGTGCCATAGACCCGGCCGGTCGCGCCCGGCGGTGCAGCGCGGCGAATCAGCATGTCGCGCGACGGCCCGGCCATGCCAGTGCCCAGCCCAGCCAGAGCCACCAGCACGGCAGCAGCGAGCGCGGCAGGCACTCCGGAGGCCACGATCAGCAGCAGCGCGGCCGACAGCGCCATCGCCAGGGCGATCAGCCGCTCCAGCCGCTCGACCCGGGCAACCAGAAATCCCCCGGCGATCATGCCCGCCGCACCGCACAGCATGTAGCCGGTGACCACGTAGGCCGTCACGCTCGTCGGCAAGCCGTACAGCGCGCCCAGAGCCGGGCTGGAAAAGCTCTGAATGCCAGCCAGCGCCGCAGTGGTCCAGAAGAAGAACGAGAAGCACAGCCAGACCGTCGGCAGCCTCAGAAAGGCGAGCGGGTGTTCGACCGGAGAGGAGATCGCAGTCGGGTTGCGGCGTGGGTGCTCGGCGCCGGTGTGCTCGTCCAGGGCCGCGCGCTGCGTCACCAGCAGCGTCAGCATGCCCAGCGCCAGCAGGGCCATCACGCCGTAGCCCCAGCGCCACGAGCCGGTCAGGTCGGCCACCCCAATCAGCAGCACCGGCGCGGTAGCCCAGCCCAGGTTACCGCTGATGCCATGCACCGAAAAGGCATGGCCGAGCCGCTGAGGCGAGACGCGGTGGTTGAGGATGGTGAAGTCGATCGGGTGGAACGGCGCGTTGCCGCAACCGGCCAGCGCAGCGGCCAGGATCAACCCGCCATAGCCGGTTGCGCTCATCGCCGCCAGAGCAGCTGCAGCAAAACAGCCCATCGCGGCGTACAGCACCGGCCTGGCGCCGACCCGGTCGACCAGGAAACCTGAGAGCGCCTGACCGACGCCGGAGATGACGAAAAACACCGTCACCAGCCAACCTAGCTGTGCGTAGCTCAGCCCGAAATCGTGGATGAATGCCGGAAAAAGCGGGGGCAGCAACAGGTGAAAGCTGTGCGAGGTGCCGTGGGCCAGCCCGACCAGCGTGATGGTGCGCAGGTCAGCGCGGCGGCGCGCGTCGATCGGAGTCGTCATGGGCCGTCACTATAGGGGCCTGCGGCAGTTCGATAACAAAGCAGCTACCGCCGCCTTCTCGCCCCTCACAGCGCACCTGCCCGCCATGCCGCTGCACGATCTGCTGCACCAGGCTCAGCCCCAGACCGACCCCACCCGCCCGTTCGGCGTGACCCGGCAGGCGATAAAAAGGCTCGAAGATGCGCTCGCGCTGGTCCTCCGGCACACCGGGGCCGCGATCGCAGACCGTCAGGCGAACGCCGCTGCCCGCCGGCCACGGCCCGAGGTGGCACTCGACCTGCCCGCCGCCATAACGTCGTCCGTTTTCCAGCAGATTACGCAGCGCCCGGCGCAGCAGGCGCTCGTCGCCAGTCACCTGCGGCGCGAACCCTTCGGGCAGATCGGGCTCCAGATCGGCATCGACCCGGGCTGACTCCTCCGCCGCGATGCCCAGCAGATCGACTGGCTCCTGAGCGATCGAGAACTGCGCATCGAGTCGACTGGCCAGCAGCACTTCCTCGACCAGGCTGTCGAGCTCGGCGATATCGCGGGCGATCTCCTCGCGCAGGGCGATGGCCTGACCCTCCGGCCCGTGGCCGGCCTCCGGCAGCATCGCCAAAGCCATCTTCAGCCGGGCCAGCGGTGAGCGCAGTTCGTGGCTGGCATTGGCCAGCAGCGACTTGTTGGCGCGGATCAGCTCTTCGATGCGCCCTGCAGCCTGATTGAAACTGCTTGCCAACGCAGCGACCTCATCGCGCCCCTCGACCGCGACGCGCCGGCCCAGATCGCCGGCGCCAAAGGCCTCCACCCCACTTTTGAGACTCTCAAGCCGTCGGGTCAAACGCCGCACCACCGGGTAGGAGCCGGCTGCAATGCTGATGAACAGCAACGCCAGTACCCCGAGCAGCAGCCAGGGCGCCCCTTCCGGAGGCGGGCCATGAAGCAGGCGTGCACCCGGCGGGTGGTGGTGCGACTCGTCCCCGCCCGGCGAGCCGAGTCGCCCCCGCGCCACCCACAGCACCCGACCATCGGACAGAGCGAACCGCACCGGCTGAAAGTCGGCCGGTGCCTCGTGACGGGCCTGCCGCTCCAGAAACAGCTCGGAAGCGGCGATGCGATGCCCCTGCGGATCGTCCAGCGCGATGCCGACCCGCAGCCGGCTGGCCCAGTCGAGCAGTGCGGTCTGCTGGACATCGCGCGGTGCTTCGGCCCCGGGCAGACTGTTTTCCAACAGCTCGACCCAAGCCGCCATGCGATTGCCAACCACCTTTTCGACGCGGCCGTGCTCCTGCATCGCATTGCGGTGCACCACCCAGGCAGTCACCAGCGCGAACAGCAGCAGCAGCGCCACCACCGTCAGGTAAATGTTCAGATACAGGTGGCGAATGCGCATGGCGGGTCCGTGCTCAGGCCGATTCGCCGTCTTGCGAGCGCGCAAAGACGTAGCCGGCCCCACGCACGGTCAGAATGCGCCGCGGCGTTTTCGGGTCGTCTTCAAGGGCGGCGCGGATACGCGAGATATGCACATCGATGCTGCGATCGAAGGCTTCGAGCGGATGGCCCTTGATCGCGTCCATGATCTGATCGCGGCTGAGCACCCGCCCCGGGCTCTGCGCCAGCACCCGCAGCAGATCGAACTGATAGCTGGTCAGCTCACGCACCTGTCCGTCCACGCGGGTCTGGCGGGCAGCCAGATCAATTTCCAGTCGACCAAAGCGCAGCACCAACTCACCAGGGGCACCGGAAGCCGTCGTTCCGGCCCGGCGCAGCAGCGCCTTGACCCGAGCCAGCAATTCGCGGGGCTCGAAGGGTTTAGGCAGATAGTCGTCCGCACCGAGTTCAAGACCCAGGATGCGGTCCATCGGCTCGCCCCGCGCCGTCAGCATCAGCAGCGGCAACGTGCGCCAGCGAGCGTCGGCACGCAGCTCCCGGGCCAAATCCAGCCCATCGCCATCCGGCAGCATCAGGTCCAGCAGCAGCGCACTCCAGGGGCCACCCTGCGACAGCGCTTCGCGCCCCTCAGCCAGGCTGTGACACAGGGTCAGGGCATAGCCGGCCGGCTGAAGGTAGTCGCGCACCATCGTGGCCAAGCGGACGTCGTCATCGATCAGGAGGATTCGCGGTTGCATGGGTGGAGACGGGGTCAGTCAGGGGTCGGGTCGAAAAACACGTGCGCGCCGCCGACAATAAGGGCGATCGGGCTCAGGCCCGATGATCGATCACCGTGCCGGCCGACTGCATGGCAGCCGGGTAAAGCACGGTAAAGAACTGTGAAGGAGAACTGATCCTATGCCCTCCCCCTCGCCCGGCGGCGCCGGCGACGACTCGGATGACGACGAAGGCCTGCCTCCGCTGCCGGCTGGCACCCGCAACTACATGACCCCGCAGGGCTACACCCGGCTGCGCGCTGAGCTGCTGGAGTTGCTCGACGTCGAACGACCCAAAGTGGTGGAAATCGTCTCATGGGCGGCCAAGAACGGCGACCGCTCGGAGAACGGTGACTACCTCTACGGCAAGAAACGGCTGCGCGAGATCGACCGCCGGATCCGTTTCCTGACCCGCCGACTCGATATCGCCGAGGTCGCCGACCCGAGCGTGCATCACGGCAACGACCAGATCTTCTTCGGTGCCACCGTCACCTACATCGACCTGCGCGGACAGGAACACACGTTGACGATCAAGGGCATCGACGAGACCGACAACCTCGCTGGTGAAGTCAGCTGGATCTCGCCGATTGCCCGGGCGCTACTCAAGGCCCGGGTGGGCGATGTGATCAGCTTCCGGGCACCCGGCGGCGTCGAGCAGCTCGATATCGTCGAGGTGCTCTACCCGGCGCCAGCAGACTGAAGCCTGCCCTGGGTCAGGGCTTGACGCGTGTGACCTTGACGGCCGCCGGGCAACGACGCACCACGCGAAGCACATCGGCCAGATGCTGGCGGTCCCGCACCGCCAGCAGCAGCTTGAGCTCGCAGGTCTGATCGCGGCTGACCGGGTCCATGTCGATGTGGACGATATCGGCCTCAGCGACGCTGACGGCCTGCGCCACCTCAGCCAGCACGCCCTTGCCATTGCGCACCAGCACCGATACGCCGGTCTCGAAAGGTCGCAGAGGGTGGTCGGACCACTCGACCGGCAGCCAGCGCTCGTTGTCGCGCTCGAACAGCTTGCGGCCGATCGAGCACTCGGCGGTATGTACGGTCAGCCCCTCACCGCGACCGAGATAGCCGACGATGTCATCGCCCGGAATCGGCCGACAGCAGGTGGCCAGCTGCACGGTGGCGTTCTCGGCGCCGTCGAGCACCACCGCCCCCTGGGCCGAAGCCAGATCACCATCGTCGCCCGTGATGAAGCGCCCCCGCGACAGGGTCAGTGCATCGGGACGATGGCCCTTCTCGACCATCTGCAGCGCCAGCCGCTTGGCCACGATCGACGGAATCTTGCGACCCAGACCAATATCCACCATCAGATCGCGGCGACTGCGGTTGCCACTCCAGCGCACCACCGACTGCCAGATGGCTTCCTCGTGCTCGCTGCCATCGAGCGGCATGTGCAGCCCCTCGGCCAGCAGGGCCTGAGTCAGCAGCTTGAGGCCGAGGTCGTAGGACTCTTCGGCTTCCATGTTCTTGAGGTGATGCCGGATCTTCGAGCGTGCCCGACCGGTGCGGACGAAATTGAGCCAGGCCGGATTGGGCCGGGCCGTGCTTTGCGTGACGATCTCGACCACATCGCCGGATCGCAGTTCGGCACGCAGTGCCACCGGCTCGCCGTTGACGCGAGCGGCCACGCAGTGATCACCCACCCGCGAGTGGATGGCATAGGCAAAGTCGACCGGCGAAGCGCCACGCGGCAGCGCCAGGATCTTGCCCTTGGGTGTGAAGACGTAGACCGAATCGGGGAACAGGTCGATCTTGACGTGCTCAAGGAACTCGGCCGAGTCGCGGGTTTCGTTCTGAATATCGATCAGCGATTGCAGCCACATCGTGCCCAGACGCTGCGCGTCTGGCACCTCACCGGACTCGCGAGCCTTGTACATCCAGTGCGCCGCGATGCCGTCCTCAGCCACCGACTCCATCGCCTCGGTGCGGATCTGGAACTCAACCGCCGTACCGACCGGGCTGGCCAGGGTGGTGTGCAACGACTGATAGCCGTTGTTCTTCGGAATGGCGATGTAGTCCTTGAAGCGCCCCGGCATCGGCTTGTAGAGCTGATGCAGCACCCCCAGCGCCAGGTAGCACTCGGGCAGGGTCTGCACCACCACACGGAAGCCGAAGATGTCGCTGACCTGGGCGAAGCTCAGGTGCTTTTCGCGCATCTTGCGGTAGATGGAATGCACTGTTTTCTCGCGACCGTAGACCTGCACCGGCAATCCGGCCTGCAGCAGTGCCTGCTCGGACTCGGAACGCACCCGCTCGATCACGTCGCGCCGATGCCCGCGCGCCTTGGTCACAGCCTTGACCAGCGCGGCGTGACGCCAGGGCTGGATGTAGCGGAACGACAGCTCCAGCAGATCGCGGTAGGTCTGGTTCAGCCCAAGCCGGTGCGCGATCGGCGCATAGATTTCCTCGGTCTCGCGGGCAATGCGGGCGCGCTTATGCAGCGCCATCGCATCCATGGTGCGCATGTTGTGCAGACGGTCGGCCAGCTTGATCAGGATGACGCGCACATCGCGCGACATCGCCAGCAGCATCTTGCGGAAGGACTCGGCCTGCGACTCCTCCTTGGTCGAA